>JASFRP010000452.1:0-4071 GCA_050114895.1 Gemmatimonadota bacterium | reverse complement strand
GCGGGTCTTGGCGCTCCTACGATCCTCCGGGCCACTGGATCCCACCGGACCTGTCGGCCTTCCCGGTAGGCCCGGGTGGCCATGTGACAGCTGATGGCCTCTTCGAACCCCCGCTCGATGTTGCAGCTGGTCTCCCCGCCGTGGCGGATGACGTCCAGCCACTCCTGGATGTGGAGGTGGTAGGCGTTCACCAGGCGGCCACCCCGGTAGGTATAGAGGAGACCCCGGCTGGCGAAGTACTCCGCCGTGGCTGACGTGATGGCGTCTACACCGGTGAAGCCGGGCTGGAAGGTGAACATGGGCCGGGAGGTGTCGATGACTCCCTCCTCGATCTTCTCCTCGTACCGGGTGGAGGAGCGATCCGCGGTGATCCGAAGCCCGTTGTCCACCTCCATGGTGGCGTCGTGTCCCATGAAGACCCTGCCCCGGGACCGCCCATTGGAGAGGGTGGCGGAGTAGACCAAAGTGAGGTCCCGGTCGGGGTATTCCAGGACCGCCTGCCACACGTCCGGGACGTCCCGTCCGTCCTTGAAGAAGTAGATTCCCCCGGAGGCCACGGCCGTCCTGGGAATCCCCATCTCCAGGATCTGGTTGATGGCGTCGTACTCGTGACTGAAGAGGTCGCCGGAGAGTCCTGTGCCGTAGTCGTACCAGCAGCGCCACCGGAAGAACCGCTCCAGGCTGAAGGGATACCGATTCTCGGTGGGTCCCTGGAACTGCTCCCAGTCGATGGTCTCGGGGCTCCCCGCCTCGTGGATCTCCCAGACCCAGGCGCCCCATTCGTCGTTCCGGTTGGTGGTGGTCTCCACCAGGTTGAGAGGCCCCAGGATCCCGGCCGCGATGACCTCCTTGGCCTTGATGTGGCTCTCGGTCTGTCGTTGCTGATGACCCAGCTGGAAGACGACCCCGGAGGCCTTCACCGCGTCGTACATCCGGTGGGTGTCCTCCTCGGTCCGGGTCATGGCCTTTTCCACGTAGATGTGCTTCCCCGCCGCCGCCGCGTCGATGCACATCTGGGCATGCCAGTGGTCCGGGGTGGCGATGAGGACGGCGTCCACATCGGGGCTCTCCAGCATCTCGGTATAGCGGAGGAACCGCCGGGCGGTGGCCGTGGAGCGGCTGGCGGTGGGGCCGATCTTGTTGGCGGCTGCGTCCAGCGCCCGCTGGGCCCTGACGTCGAAGACATCGCAGACCCCGGTGAGCTCGATGTTCAGGTCCGCCTGCTCCATGAAGGTCTGGAAGCCCCGGTTACGGAAGTTCTCCTCGGCCGACGTCCGAGCCTCCTCCACCCACTCGGGATGGGCGAATCCGGCACTCCTGACCAGGGACTCGCCCTCCCCTCCGTACCCGATGATCCCGACGCGAATCCGGTCTCCCGGGGGGCGGGAGATGGCCTCCGGGATGACGGCCGGGGCGCCTTCGCTGATGCCCAGCTCCGCCATGATGGCCTCCCGCTTCGCGTCCTCCTCCAACTTCTTCTTGTACCATCCGGCGAAGAAGACTCCCAGGACGGGAAGGGAGGCCAGGGCCTTCAGGAGGTCCCGGCGGCCCAGGTTCGTGGACGGACTCCCGCCCACGGAGGGGGTTCCTTCCTTCTTCGTCTCGTCGGTCATGGTGTGCCTCCTTCCACCGCGGCTTCCGATCCGGCCGCCTGGATCTGCCGGTTCTTCCCCAGGATTCTCTGCAGACCGACCCGACCCGCCGTGGGAAAGCCCAGGACGACCAGGAGGGCGGCAAGCTCGATGAGCAGCTTGTTCACGATGAGGTAGCTTCCTTCGGCGGGAATGGCGTACTCCAGCCCGGGGAAGGGGGGGGCAGCCAGGTAGTAGAGGGCCAGGAGGAGGATGCCGGCCCACGCCGCCACCCTCTCGAAGACCCCCAGCAGCAGGGCGAGACCGATGAGAAGGAGGCCCCACTGGTTGAGGTAATCCACCGCGGTCAGGACCCCGGGGCTCGCCGCCAGGGAAATGAACTGCTCCGAGAACCACCCCTGGGACTCCTGGAGGTACCCGGCAGTGGTCCAGTACGGGTTCGTGATCTTGGCCAGCCCCTCGTACATGAAGTGCCAACCGATGAGCATTCGAAGGCTCACCAGGGCCGTGAGTTGAAAAAGCCCGAGGTCGGTGGCCCGGGGGCGTCCGGCATTCCCTGCACGTTTCATAGGATCCCTGCCTTGGAGGTGGGGGGCTCTCGGGCGCTCCGCCAGCGGGCGGACCTCACCTGTCGGCCATGCCGGTCCACGATGAGGCATGCGCAGCCGGGAAGTGAATCGATGAAGGCGGCTCCCTCTTCCGGGTCCATGAGGAAGACGCTGGTGGCCAGGGCGTCCGCTTCCATGGTGGTGGGGGCCGCGACGGAAACGCTCAGGCTCAGCTGGGGGGAGAGGCCGCTCTCGGAGTCCACGATGTGGTGGTGGCTCCCTTCGGGATCGAAGTAGATCTCATAGCTCCCTGAGGTGGCTACCGCCGCCCCGGAGAGGGGGATGATATCGGGGAATACCCCCGTCTTCCGGGGGTCCTGGACCGCTACCTGCCAGGGACCGCCGTCCTCCCGAACACCGGCGCTCCGGATGTCTCCCCCGGCATTGATGAGGAAGTCGGCCAGCCCATTCTCCAGGAGCACCGTCGCCACACGGTCCACCACGTATCCCTTGGCGATGCCGTCCAGGGTCACCCCCATCCCCTCCTTGCCGAACGAGATGGAGCGGGGGGCGAGTATCACGGCCCCGGGGTCCACCAGATCCAGGAGGGCCAGGACCTCCCGGTTTGGAGGTGTGTCCATGGGTGATGCCCCCGGGGGGGGAGGCATAGGGGTGCCGTCCGGGATGCAGCCCCGTCTTCTCTCCCGGAACAGGTCCACCAGAGGTTGGACTGTCGGGTCGAAGGCGCCGTGGCTGATCCTGTGCTGCTGGAGAGCCGCCTCCAGGACCTGGGAGAGCTCGGGAGGGGGGCCCTGAATGACGCCCTGGGCGTTCAGGACCGAGACGGCAGAGGCCGGGTCGTACCGGTTCAGTAGCTCCACCACCCGGTCCATCTCCTCCAGCGCCTGGCCGAGAGCCTCCTCCATGAGGTCCCGGGAGGCGTGGATGGCCGTGGCGGAGACCAGCGTTCCCATGGAGGGTCTTGTGACGGTGAGCTTGTGGCGATTCCCGGCCGCGGGAACGGACTCGGACGGGATGGGTGAGGCGTCTGCTCGCTGGAACCCCATGGCCGCCAGCGCAGCCATCCTCCGGGCCATCGAGCTCGACGATTCCATCTCTCAGGCGAACTCCTCCGCCAGGGTCTCCCGCACCCTTTCCAGGAGGGCCTTGGTGGCCCGGATGCCCTCCGCTTCGCTGATCTCGGTCCCTTCGAACTCGATTCCCACGAAGCCCCGATATCCCGCACCGAGGACGATCCTCATGAGGCGGAAGAAGTCCTTCTCCCGTTCATTTCCCTCCGGGTCGAAGGCGTGGGATTTGGCGCTCACGGCCCTGGCGAAGGGCATGAGCTCTTCGACCCCCAGGTATCGGTCGTACCAGGTGTTTTCCGACAGCTGGAAGTTTCCGAAGTCCGGAAGGGTGCCGCACCCGGGGTGGTCCACGGCCCGGATGACGCTGGAGAGCCAGGACCCGTTGGAGGAGAGACCTCCGTGATTCTCCACGAGGACGCTCACCTCATAGCCGGCCGCGAATTCGGTGAGGCGCCGGAGTCCGTCCACCACCAGCCTGCGCTGTTCCTCGGGACTCCCGGAAGACTGGGCGTTGACTCGGATGGAGTGACATCCGAGAAAGCGAGCCGCCTCCACCCACCGGTGGTGGTTCTCCACCGCCTGGCTCCGGGCCGCCGGATCGGCGTCTCCGATGGCCCCCTCCCCGTCGCACATGATGAGGAGGCTCCGGACTCCCTGGTCGGCGCAGCGGGACTTGAGATCGGCGAGATAGGCCTCGTCCCGAGCCCGGTCCTGGAAGAAGGTGTTCACGTACTCCACCGCCCCGATCCCGAACTCCTCCCGTGCCACTCGGGGGAAGTCCAGGTTCCTCAACTCCCCGGCGTTCAGGGTCCGATGCAGGGACCACTCGGCCAACGAGAT
>JASFRP010000451.1:0-4083 GCA_050114895.1 Gemmatimonadota bacterium | reverse complement strand
CCGCCCGGAACTCGATTCCGGCCCGAGCCTCATCGAAAATCGCCTGAGTGACCTGGATGTCATCCCGGATCCGCCCCCAAACGACAGGGTCGTCGTTCTCCCCGACAAATTCCTGAAACGCCATTTCCACCACAGCTGGACCTCCGGACTCAAGGCGCACCCGGTCTCCCCTCAACGGACTCCAGGGAGAGGTGCTGACTCCGGGCGGGGGCGTCCCGGCCCAACCCAGGTTAGCCCGTGCATTCCCGGCAAAGGCGTCGATCTCGTGACATCCGTCGGTCAGGTTTTCCTCGAGGAATCCTCCTCCCGCCACGGAGAACACCATGTCCTGCTTGCACGTGCCATCGACCACCGCGTCGATGAGGAGAGCAGCCGGCCGCGTCCGTGCGGTCTGACCTGGAGGACTCGGTAGATCGACCTGGATCCAGTCTCTCTCCACCGTCGAAGCCGCTCCATCGGACACATGCAATAACAGCTTCGCCTGCTTGCCGCTTCCGGCCACCGAGATGTTCTCCATGGTCCAGAATGCGTCTGACCTCCCGGGCGAACGGCCCTGGACGGAGATCCAGGCCCCGGGCTCCCTCTCCCCAGCCGCCAACCAGACCTGTCCCGCCGGGTAGTCCCAATCAAACTCCAGGTACGGATCGTCGATCACCTTTCCTTCCCAGTTCAGGGGTCGGAGATCCACCCAGAACGTGTCACCCAAACGCACGTAAATCTCGGAGGGGATCAGCTCCAGCTTTTCCACCGAGAGATTGTTCCGCGCTCCGTCCTCGGAGAGTGTCGCCTCTCCCGGAGTCTCCGCCCCCCCACCACACCCCGCATGGCTGACTCCCAGCGCAATAAGGCCACAAAGCCCAACAACAGGAAGTCGGGACCTTCCTCTCCGGGTCTTTTCCTGGTAGGAGACCACGGTCCACCTCCCACCCGATCTTCGTTTCTAGGGTCTCGCTCCATCCATACTTAACCAGGTTCAGAAAGGCAACAGGATTCTGGGCAGGGACGGCGACCTGGCTGCCCCCCGAGACAGGGACAGACCGCTCCCCGGACGATTCCGGAACCTGGGCTCACGATCTCTGAGGCCGGCCAGCATGGTCCACCCTTTCAAGGAAAGGCGTCATGCGCCGGCCTCCCGATCGGCGCAACCTCAGGTTGCGCCGATCGTCCTCGTTTGCTGCGACCCCCGGACCCAACGCGACCCGCCGACCCAGCAGCCGGGTGAACCCGAACCTCCACCGCCATTTCTCTATCCTGGCGGTGACTTCCGACGTACCATGACGGGGTGACCACACCCCGAACCTCCTCCGGGAGATCCAGATGAGAATCTTCGGTTCCAGCGGAACCGGGACCGGAGCCGTGGAACGCACCCTCTCCGTGGCCCCGGTCCTTTTCCTCTTGGCGGCTGCGCCGATGACGCCGATCCAGGGGCAGAATCGGGGCGGCGGGTCCGCCCAGGCCCGGCCACTCCAGATCAGCGACATGTTTCAGATCAAGCGCGTAGGGAGCCCCGTGGTGAGCCCCGAGGGGGATTGGGTGGCCTACACCGTCTCCACGCCGGCCTCCCTGTCCGAGTCCGGCGAAACCCGGATCTGGATGGTCGCCACCGGCGGGGGAGAAAATCCCGTCCCCATGACGGCGGAGGGGTACTCGGCCTCCAGCCCGCAATGGAGCCCCGATGGGAAATACCTCTCCTTCATGGCCACCCGCGGCGACAGCGCCAAGGCCCAGGTCTGGGTCCTGGACCGGCGCATGGGAGAAGGTCAGGAGCTGACGAAGGAGAAGTGGGGGATCAACGGATACGAATGGTCCCCCGACGGCACCCGGATCCTCCTGGCGATCCGGGATCCGGATCCCCTAGACACGCTCCCGGAACACGAGAAGCCGAAGCGCACCCCTCCCTGGGAGATCGATCGGCTCCAGTTCAAGCAGGACCTCTACGTCTTCGACATGGCCACCCGGAAGACCACCCAGATCACCTCCGGAGACTATGACGCCGGCTCAGCCGTGTGGAGCCCAGACGGCAGGAAGGTGGCGTTCGTGGCGAACCGCACCGACGACCCCGACTCCAACGCCAACTCCGACATCTGGGTGGTGGACGCCGACAACACGGACAAGGGCGCGAACCTCGTCCAGGTCACCACGAACCCGGGCTCCGATGGCTCTCCGGCCTGGAGCCCCGACGGGGAGTGGATCGCCCACGTCACCTCCCGGGAGCCGGAGATCATCTGGTACGACGTCAGCGAGCTGGCGGTGGCCCGGGCCGACGGGAGCGGGGATGTCCGGATCCTCACCGAAGGTCTGGACCGGAACGTGAGCGCGCCGAAGTACGGCCGGGATGGGCGGTCCATCTTCGTGGAGATCGAAGATTCCGCCGAAGGCCACCTGGGACGCGTGGACATCCGGAACGGCCGGATCAGCCGGCCCGTCCGTGGCCGCCTCACCGTGGGAGGGTTCGACCTGGGACCCGAGGACGAGATCTACGTCTCGATGGGCCGGACGGACCTCCCCGGCGAGATCTTCGCCGCAGACGACGACGGGGAGCTGACCCAGCTCACCCGGGTCAACGAGGATTTCCTCAAGACGATCCGCCTGGGGCGGGTGGTGGACACGGTTTTCTCGAGCGCCGACGGCACTCAGATCGAGGGCTTCTTCTACCTTCCCCCGGGATATGAGACCGGGATGGAATACCCCACCCTGTTGAGGATCCACGGCGGGCCCGTTTCCCAGTACTCCAACTCCTTCAATTTCGAAGCCCACCTCTTCGCCGCGAACGGCTACGTGGTGGTCACCCCCAATCCCCGGGGCTCTTCGGGCTACGGCCAGGCCTTCAGCTACGCCATCTGGGCCGACTGGGGGAACAAGGACTACGACGACGTCATGGGAGGCGTGGACTTCGCCATCCGACAGGGGTGGGCCGACCCCGATCGTCTGGGGGTCGGAGGCTGGTCCTACGGGGGCATTCTGACCGACCACGTCATCACGAAGACGGATCGGTTCAAGGGGGCCATCACCGGCGCCAGCGAGTTCCTCTACGTCACCAACTACGGACACGACCACTACCAGCTCCAGTGGGAGAAGGAGCTGGGCCTCCCCTGGGAGAACCGGGAGGCGTGGGAGCGGATCAGCCCCTTCAACCGGGTGGACCGCATCACCACCCCAACCCTGGTCATGGGCGGAGAAAAGGACTGGAACGTCCCCATCAACAACGGGGAGCAGCTCTACCAGGCCCTTCGACGCATGGGCCGAACCACGGAGCTGGTGGTCTATCCGGGCCAGGGCCACGGAATCAGCGTCCCGGCGTACCAGGTGGACCGGTACGAGCGCTACCTCAAGTGGTACGACAAGTACGTGAAGCAGCGGGATGAACCGGCGAACGAGGAAGGGAGGGCACGATGAACCGACGCACGAAGGCTCCGATCCTGCGCACCCTCCTGACCCGGGTGGCCGGTCCGTTCGCCCGCCATCCCCTGAAGGTTATCCGAATCCTGCACTTCACCGCCCCGTGGCCCCTCGCCCTCCTCGCCGGTTCGTTGGCGGTCTTCGCCGCCCCGCCCTCGCTCCGAGCCCAGGACCCCACCCGTCCAATGGAGGTCCTGGATCAGTTCGCCATCAAGAGCGTGGGGAGCCCGGAGATCTCCCCCGACGGAGAGTGGATCGCCTACACCGTGAGCACCACGAACCTCGACCGGGAGGAGTCGAAGACACAGATCTGGATGGTGTCCACCCGCGACGGCGAGGCCATCCCCCTCACCATGTCCAGCGAGTCCGTCTCCGGCCCCCAGTGGAGCCCCGACGGGAAGTACCTCTCCTTCCTCACCAGCCGGGGGGAGAACGCCAGACCCCAGGTGTGGGTCCTGGACCGGAGGGGAGGGGAGGCCCGGCAACTCACCGAGATCGAAGGCGGCGCCGGGAGCTTCGAGTGGTCCCCCGATGCCTCGAAGCTGGTGATGGCCATCCGGGACCGGGACACCACCGCGGCCTCGTCGGGCTCCGGGGGGGGAAGCCGTTCCAGGCCCCGGGACCCCTGGGTCATCGACCGCCTCCAGTTCAAGAGGGACGGACAGGGATACCTCACCGACACCC
>JASFRP010000450.1:0-4086 GCA_050114895.1 Gemmatimonadota bacterium | reverse complement strand
GATGAAAGACACCTGCCGGCTCCTCGGGGTCGACACGCATCTCCAGGACCTCCACCCCGAGCTCTCGGGCCACCGATACGGCATCGGAGGTGCTCCCCTCCTCCACCAGGAGCGCCCGGGCGCGCAGGTCCTCGAGGTAAAAGCGGAATTCAGGGCGGCGGTAGGCGGGATTCAGGGGAGCCGTCGCCGCGCCGGACGCGATGGCGATGAACGCCGCGGCCATCTCCGGGCCATTGGGGAGCACGATGGCCACCCGGTCGTTTCGGCCGATCCCCATGGAGTTGAGGGAAGCCACCGTGTTCCGAATGAGAGTATGGAGACCCGCGTAGGAGAGAGCCCGCCTCCCCGGCGCTGCCACACTGACGTCTCCCACGGTTCCGTCCAGCAGCTCCTTCAAGCATTCCGAGGTGCGCATGTTCAGACTCCCGACGGAAATAGTGCGCCGCACAAAGGCTTCACCAGGCTGAATGTCGCCCCGAGACGGCGAGGCGTCTAGCCATCTCGCAGTCTATTCTGGATCCCGTTAAGATTCACCCATGCGACTTCCGGTCCCGCGACTCACCATGGAGCAGAGGGATGCCCTTCGCGTGATCCGCCTCGCGCTTGGATCGCTTCCGGCTTCCCTGGTCCCCGCTCCGGCGGCGCGACGCTCCCTCGACTCTCTCCTCTCCCTCCTCTTCCACCTCCGGCCGGAGAAACCGGCCAAGCTGGCTGCCAGGATGGAGAAGATCCTGGGCCCCCCGGCGGAAGGAGTCGACCTCTTTCGAGAGGCGCGGGATCTGTATGGGCACGACTTCGAGGAGGGCCTGGGCCGGATGCAGAACCTCCTCTGGAACGCCTGGAAGCCCGAAATCGAGGTCGACGGCCTGGAAAGGGTCCGGGAATCGCAGGAACGGGGGAGGGGCACCCTCATCTGGCGGATGTCCTTCGGCAGCTCGATGATCCTCAAGGCCGGGCTGTCCCGTGCGGGAGTCGGCCTGGTTCACCTGAGCCGGCCCTACCACGGTTGCTGGACGGAAGCCTGGATCTCTCGGCACGTGCTGGCCCCGCTCTATCGCAGGACGGAAGGGTGGTATCTGAAAGAGCGAGTCTTGATTTCACCGGACGGCGGCACCACGGGGGTCATGAGGACGCTTCTGGCCCGCCTCAAGAAGGAGAACGCGGTGGTCTCCATCGTGGGCGACCATCTCGGCACCCAGAACATCACCACGCCCTTCCTCCATGGCCGGGCCCAGTTTGCCATCGGGGCCCCGGCGTTGGCCTGGAAGGCCGGGTCCACGCTCCTTCCCGCATTCGCCTTTCGCACGGGGACTCTTCGGTACCGAGTAGTCATCGACGAGCCCATCTCTGCGGATCGGGCCCTCGATCGGAAGGAGTTCGTCGAATCGGCCGTGAAGGAGTTCTCCCACCGGATGCAGCGAGCCATCGCATCCCATCCCGGAAGCTGGGCAAACTGGAATCACTACCTTCAGCGAACGTCCATCTTCCGGAATCCACCGGTCGCGACAGCCTGAAGGTCCGCGCCCGTCCCACCCGGGTGTGGGCCGGATACAGCGGAGTGGGGATGACTATCGCCCTTCCGAGTCCTCCGCCGACCCGGATCGGTACCTGGCTGCCTCGGCCGGTCGTCCCCAGGCTTCATAGAGCACAGCCAGCCGAGAGCGGATCGCCTCGTTTCGTGGGTGGTCGGGTCCCAGCGCAGCTTCTACCACCCGGAGAGCTTCCAGAAGCTCCCGTTCTCCCTCTGCGAATCGGCCGTTTCGTCCCAGGCAATGCCCGTGCGCCGACCGGGCAGCCCCCATCTCCCACTGGTCCGGCTCCAGATTCGCCCGGAAGATCCTCACGGCATCCGAGGTGAGTGCCACACCTGCGGAAGCCTTGTCCCCGCCGCACAAAAGGAGGCCCAGGTTGATCTCGTCCACCGCCACGCTGGGGTGGTCCGGCCCCAGCAGATCCTGGTCGATGGCGAGGGCCCGCCGAAGGACGGCTTCGGCTTCCTCCCTCTCCTCCTTCCGGGAGAGGATCAGGCCGAGGTTCCCGAGGACGCTGGAAACGTGGTCGCTGGAGGGTCCGAAGGTTGCTTCCACCGAGGCCAAGGCCTCCCGGTAATACGACTCCGCTTCATCCAACCGCCCCACGTCCTCCAGGAACACCGCCAGGTTGTTGAGGCTCTCCGCCACCAGGGGGTGTTCGGGCTCCAGATGCTCCTGCCGCTCCGAGAGGGTTCGCCTCAGGAGCGGCTCAGCCGCCTCGAAATCACCCATCGTCCAGTACAATTGTCCCAGCCGGTTCGTGGCCGCACTGATATCCAGGGGATCGCCGTCCCCTCTCTCCAGGATTCCGATGGCCTGGAGGAGCTGTGCCTCGGCCTCGTCAAAGCGTCCTTCGTCCATCAGGAGTCCGGCGTACCGGATCCGGGTGTCGGCAATTCTCGGGTCGCCAGGGTCCAGGTTGCCCCGCCTAAGCTCCAGCGCCCTGAGATAGAGAGACTCCGCGGAATCGCCTTCGGACCGCAACTGCATGAGCGCCCCGAGCCGGAGGGTGCTCTCCGCGATGTCGTCGGTCCCGGGACTCGCGGACTCGTCCCGGATCCTGAGGGCTTCCTGGAGAAGGGGCTCGGCCTCATCGTACCGCCCGAGATTGAAATAGGCCCAACCGATGGAGCTCCGAACGGCCGCATCCACCTGGGGCTCCGACGCAAACCTTCCTCGAAGCCCCCCCGCCGCTGCATCCAGAGCCTCCAGGATCGTGGCGTCCGCTCCCAGGGCGTTCACGGGGTCCGGTGCGAGAAGGGTTCGGGTCATGAAGTCGTTGACCGCTCTGGCCTTGGCCGCCTCACGCTCAGCCCGGTCCCGTTCCTGGGCAATGCGAACGGCCTGGAAAGAGAGGGCCACCACGGAGAGGAGGATCACCAGAGTGAACGCGGCGGCAAAACCGACCCCAGCCCTGTGTCGGCGCCCGAACTTCCGCAGGCGATAGGCCAGGCTTGGAGCGTGGGCCAGGACCGGCTCATGCCGGAGGTGCCGCTCCAACTCCCCGGCCAGTGAGTTCGCCGTATCGTACCTCCGGGTCCTGTCCTTCTCCATGGCCTTCAGTACGATCCAATCCAGGTCGCTCTGGAGCTCCTTTCGCAGGGCTTCCGGTGTGGTGCGCCGGTACCCGGCTACGGCGGATTTCGTGTCCTCCAGGCCCGTGAGCCGTGTGCTTGGCTTCGGAACCTCCGTCTCTCGTATGGCGTGGCGAACCGCCTCATCAGCCAGAGCCGAGAAGTCGAGGGGGAGCGCGCCCACGAGAAGCTCGTAGAGCATGACCCCCAGGGAGAACACATCGGTCCGGGTGTCCACGTCCATCCCCGACATCTCCGCCTGCTCGGGGCTCATGTACTCCGGCGTGCCGACCATCTGGCCCACCCGGGTCACCAGGGTCCGCTCGGTGAGATCTTGCCCCAGGGCTTTGGCGATTCCGAAGTCGATGATCTTCACCACCGGCTTCGCGTCCCTCACCGCCACCAGGACATTGCTGGGCTTCAGGTCCCGATGGATGACTCCCTTGTGATGGGCATGCTGGACGGCGTTGCAGACGTCGACGAAGAGCCGGACCCGTTCGTCCGTGGAAAGGCGATTGTCGTCGCAGTACCGGGTGATGGGGACACCCTGCACCAACTCCATGACGAAGTACGGCCGTCCGGTCCCCGTGGCGCCTCCATCGTAGAACTTGGCGATGTTGGGATGGTCCATCACGGCCAGGGCCTGTCGCTCCGCCTCCAGCCGGGCCAGGACCTGCTTTGTGTCCATTCCCGCCTTGATGACCTTCAATGCCACCCGGCGGTGGACCGGCACCGACTGCTCCGCCAGCCACACCTCCCCCATGCCCCCTTCCCCCAATAACTCCAGGAGCTTGTAGGGGCCGATCTTCTCGTGACCAGCCGTCTGTTCAGGCGATCGATCCGTCAATCGAACCTCCCGATGGCAGGAGCCTTCGGCGCCGGAACGTACCTCCGGGGTCAACTCCTCATGAAGGTTCCCTCGAAGATGGCGGCTTCCTCAGTCCCATCCCCGTCGAAGTCGAATGTAGAGTTCTCATCAA
>JASFRP010000449.1:0-4098 GCA_050114895.1 Gemmatimonadota bacterium | reverse complement strand
CTTCGATCTCGTCCGTAAAGGTGTCCGGTAGGACGTCTTCGTAGACGACGGGGAAAGACACGTCCGGGTGTTCGATGTCCTGCACCTGAAAGTGGTGGACCAGCTCCCCCTCACCCTGGCGGTAGGTCCCGGACACCACCCGCCCGCTGACCTTGACGCCCACGGAACGGAAAGACGGATCCTGGTCCACTTTGGCCAGGAGCTCGGTGGGAGTAAGATAGTACACCATCGTATCGCTGATGCCGGTCCAGACCAGATAGGTCACTACCAGAGCGACACCCACCAACCCCACAAAGAACCGACCGTTTTTCATGCTCGAGCCCTCACTGGATGATCTGATCAGGTTGGATCCCGGCTGGGATGGGACAATCTAACCCAGCCGGTGCGCCCCCTCAATCCACCCGCGCCTTCCAAAGTCTCTCTCGTGATGCTTTCCCTCAAAAACCTTTCAAGCCCAGAGGTTCCATCCCCCCGCTAGAAACCCCTGGCACGGCGTTCTCATTCCATTCGGGCCAGGGGTCCGTCCCTCCCTAGGAAGAGGGTGCCGATCCGGCCCTCCTCCGCCTGTTAGCCTGCAGCAAAGCCCATGCCGAGGCTTCCTCCGGTCTTTCGGCCCGCGGTAGCGGGAGATCCACGGGAGGTTCTCCCAGGAGGACGACAGAGTGACCCATCTTTCGGGCCAGGGCGATCTCCGAGAGGGTGCCCCAACTCCCGCCGATGGCCACCACCGCCTCCCCGGCTCTGACCACCAGGCTGTTTCGGGACTCGCCCATGGCCGTGGCCAGGGGGAGGGATACCCACTCATTGGCATCCGACGCGTCCCGCCCGGGGAGAAAGCCCACCGTCGTCCCTCCAACCTCCGTGCATCCCCTGGAAGCGGCCTCCATCACCCCTCCCAGGCCACCGGTAATCACGACGGCTCCAGCCTCCCCCAGGGCACGTCCCACAGCCTCGGCCAGCCTGCACTCCTCCGGAGAGGCTTCTCCCGCCCCGATGACCGATATTCGCAGCGGCGGCTCCCCCAGCCCGTGCCCACCCCGGGAGGCCTTTGGGTTTCCCTCCGGTGTCAAGGCTCCCTCCAGGAGGACCAGGCATGGACCGCGCCCAGCGCCCGACGCCAGCCCGCCATCGCTGTCGCGCGTCCTCCCTCCGTCATCTCCGGGGAGAACACGGACGCCTCCCCCAGCATTCCCAGGAAATCAGCCCCGCTCCGCCATACTCCCGTGGCCAGGCCCGCCAGACCCGCCGCCCCCAGGGCGGTGGTCTCCACCATGTCGGGGCGCCGAACCGGAAGACCGAGCACGCCAGCCTGAAAAGACATCAGCCAGTCATTCAGGGCTGCCCCGCCATCGACACGCAACTCGACAGCCTTCACCCCGGAATCGGCCTCCATTGCTCTCAGAACATCGGCGGTACTGTAGGCCATGGCCTCCAGGGCGGCCCTGGCCAGGTGAGCCCGGGTCGTTCCCCTGGTCAAGCCCACGATGGTGCCCCGGGCCTCCGGGTCCCAGTGGGGCGCGCCCAGTCCCACGAAGGCCGGAACGAAGTATACCCCATCGTTTGAGGTGAGGCTCTCCGCCAGACCCGCCGAGTCCGACGCCGTCTCGAGGATCCCCAGGCCGTCCCTGAGCCATTGGACGGCCGCCCCGGCGATGAAGATCGAGCCTTCCAGGGCATAGGCGGGCCCACCCCGGGGATCGCAGGCCACGGTGGTCAGGAGGCCCGATACCGAGGGCACACGAGTCTCTCCCGTGTGAAGGAGGAGGAACGCGCCCGTACCATAGGTATTCTTGGCCAAGCCCGGACTCCAACATCCCTGACCGAAGAGAGCCGACTGCTGATCCCCGGCCACGCCGGCCACCGGGACATCCAGCCCCAGCACCTCTCCGAGAGCCGAGCCAAAAGACCCAGAGCTGGAGCGAACTTCCGGGAGGATCGTTCTGGGGACCTCCAGGAGATTCAGGAGTTCCGGATCCCAGTCCTGTGTCTCCAGGTTATACAGGAGGGTACGTGAAGCGTTGGTGTGATCGGTGGCGTGGACCCCGCCACCCGTCAGGCGGGCGATAAGCCAGGCGTCTACCGTCCCCACCGCGAGATCTCCGGCCTCCGCCCGCTTCCGGAGATGGGGATGGTTCCGGAAGAGCCATGTGAGCTTCGTCCCGGAAAAGTACGGATCGAGCAGAAGCCCCGACCTGGCCCGTACATCTTCTTCGTGGCCCCCGGCCCGCAGCTCTGCACAGATGGGAGCCGTTCTCCGGTCCTGCCAGACAATGGCTCGGTGGACGGGCTCCAGGGTCTTCCGGTCCCAGAGGACCACCGTCTCTCTCTGATTGGTGATCCCTATTCCCTCCACCAGGGCCTCCGGGGCGGCCCGGCCCAAGGCCTCCGTCGAGACCCTGCGCGTCACCTCCCAGATCTCTCCGGCATCGTGTTCCACCCACCCGGGCCGAGGGAAGTGCTGGGTGAACTCGGAGTAGGCCCGCCCCAGAATGCGTCCGTCCTGTGCTACCACCATGGCAGTGGAGCCAGTGGTTCCCTGGTCGATGGCCAGGATGGAAGGGACGCCGCTCATCTCTCTGCCTCCCGGGAAACGGGCACCAGGGACCCGAAATCGTACCGGACCCCCCCCAACTCCAGGAGCTCCAGGAGGAGGGGGACAGGGAGTCCCACCACCGTGGTGTAATCGCCCCGGATCTCCTGGATCAGGGCGCCCCCCATACCCTGGATTCCGTAGGCTCCGGCCTTGTCCATGGGCTCACCAGTTTCCACATACGCCTCGGCCGCGTTCTCGTCGAATGACCGGAAGGTAACATCGGTGGTCATGATACCGGAGTGCATCGCTCCACCCGGGAAGGCTACGGCCAATCCACTGACGACGGTGTGGGTCCTGCCGGAGAGAGCTGTCAGCATGCCCAATGCTTCCTTCCGGTCCCCCGGCTTCCCCAGGATCACGCCTCCCAGAACCACCACCGTGTCTCCCGCCACCACGATGGCAGCGGGGTTCTTCGCACCGACCTCCCGGGCCTTTTCCCTGGCCAGACGTTCTGCGTGTGCTTCCGGACTTTCTCCCGGAAGCAGGTCCTCGGAGACGGAGGAAGGGGAGACGCTGAACTGGAGGCCCAATCGAGTGAGAAGCTCGGCCCGGCGGGGAGAGGCGGAAGCCAGGACGAGGAGGGAGCCCGAGCTCACCGCTCCAGCACCAGGGTGACGGGCCCTTCATTCACCAGGGCTACGTCCATCATCGCCCCGAACTCACCCGTCTCCACCTTCCCGGGAGCCTTCCCTCGGAGGAACTCCACGAAATGCTCGTAGAGGGGAATGGCCAGGTCGGGATGGGCCGCCTTCACGAAGCTGGGACGCCGGCCCTTGCGGGAATCTCCGTAGAGGGTGAACTGACTGACGACCAGGAGATCGCCTCCAATGTCCTCCAGGGACCGGTTCATCTTCCCATCCTCGTCGTTGAACACCCGGAGGCCGATGATCTTGTCCGCCATCCACTCCACCACTCCTTCGTGGTCACTGTCCGTGAACCCCACCAGGGCAACCAGCCCTCCGTCGATCTCCCCCACGACCTCCCCGCCGATACAAACCCGTCCGGAGGCGACGCGCTGCAACACGACTCTCATTCCACCGTCACCGACTTCGCCAGATTTCGAGGCTGGTCCACGTCACATCCCCGGATGATGGCCGTGTGATACGCCAGAAGCTGGAGGGGAATCGTGGTCAGCACCGGGAGAATCGGAGAGACGGTGACGGGGACGTAGATCACATGATCTACCTTCTCCCGGATCGCCTCATTGCCCTTCGTGGCCACGGCAATGACTCGCCCATTCCTGGCCTTTACCTCCTCGATGTTGGAGAGGACCTTCGGATAGATGGGATCGGAAGGGGCCAGGACCACCACTGGCATGTCGTCGTCGATGAGGGCAATGGGCCCGTGCTTCATTTCCGCCGCCGGATAGCCTTCCGCGTGGATGTAGCTTACTTCCTTCAACTTGAGAGCCCCCTCCAGAGCCACGGGGAATTGGTACCCCCGCCCCAGGTAGAGGAAGTTTCGGACGTCGGAATACTCCTCCGCCAGCACGAGAGCCTCCGAGT
>JASFRP010000448.1:0-4111 GCA_050114895.1 Gemmatimonadota bacterium | reverse complement strand
GTAGGTGTGCATTGTACCCGGATTCGAGGACGACATGCGACGTGGAGCTATGCTGGGGGCAGCGTTGGTTGCCCTCTTCTCGGGAATTGGCACGGGGTTTGGACCACCGCCGTTAGGGGCTCAGGGTCCTCCCGGAGAGCTGAGCCGGACCCAGTTCGGAATCGGGTATGTGGCCAATGCCCCGAATATGTTGGGGGGGGGAAACGCATACGTGCTCTTTCCCGTCCTGGGCGGGATCGGGGTCTACATCGATGCGAAGTTCGATCTCAACAACCCTTCTGACGATATCGCTTTTCGCTCTGACATCACCGACGACGAGGTGGGGTCGAAGGTCCCCGGTGCGGAGTACCTCAAGAGGGAGTTCAGCTGGAAGAGCTTCAACGTGGGAGTGGTAAGGCCCCTGACCCCGTACATGATGGTCTACGGGGGGGCAGGCCCGGCCAGGGCCACCATCTTCCGTCTCTATCAGACCATCGAGGCCGACATTGGGCGGGCCCTGTGGGTCGAGGCTCCGGACCTGGAGGAGACCCGGGTCAACGTCATGCTGGGGGTCTTTTTCCGGCTGACGTCCTTGATCAGCAGCCAATTCGGTTTCGAAACCCAGCCCAGGGGGATCACCGCCGGCGCATCCTTGAGACTCCCGCGCTGGTAACGGGTGGGCGCGGAGCCCAGGCTCCTGCGCCGAGACTGAACCCGGGTCCAGCCGGGCGGAAGGTCCGGGACTCGGCGGCATTCCCCAGTGCATCGAAGGAGATTCACATGAGCGCAGCAAGAACCGGGACGTTGGCCCTTGGCCTCCTCCTCGCCTCCATCCCCATCCTGGGGTGTGCCAGCACAGGGGGCCAATCGGGTGGCGAGAGCGTCGACCCCAATCGCCTGACCCGGGAAGAGATTCTCGGTGCGGAGGCCACGAACCTCTACGAGGTGGTTCAGCGGCTCCGGCCCCGTTGGCTCGTCGTTCGGTCCCAGCGGAGCTTCAACATGGAGACCGAGATCGTCGTCTTTCAGAACGACATGGACCTGGGGGGGCCCGACGCGTTGAGGCAGATGACCCCCGAGCTCGCCTTCGAGATCGAGTATCTGGAGGGCACCAGAGCCGCCACGGCTCTGCCGGGCCTGATGTCGGGCCGGCACATCCAGGGGGCCATCATCGTCAGGACCCGGCCCAGCGGCGGCTGAGATCGGCCTCCCGGGGCCGGGGGGGGCAGGGGCACCGGGAGGGGAAGGCCCTACCCCCCCCGGCGGGTCCAGATGGCGATGACTCCGCAATCCGCGTCGGGATTCAGAAACTCCGGGGGCACGGTGGCGAGGCCTTTGTAAACCTCGATTCCCTCCACGGAGCCCGGGGACACGTAGTCATCGATCCTCAGGTCCGCCGCCCTGTAGCCGTTGGACGATAGGACCCTCTTGTTCATCAGGAATCCGTCGACGAAGATCTGGGTGGAGCAACGCATTCCGGTGGCCCGGGCCATCCGGACCGACGGCCGGTTCCCGTAGGTCGAGGTCTCGAACTCCAACCCGGGGATTTCCCGCAGGAGATCCGTCACCAGGAGCGGCTTTCGCGCCTCCACCTGATCCCTGGTGATATAGACTCCCAGCCCCGTCTGCACCCGGCGCCGGAACGCCTCGTGGAGGGCATTTTCCGGTCTGGCCGACCACGCGATCACCTCCAGGGGTGCCAGGAGAATGGCGTCGGGATCCATGCGGATCTCGACCTGGAAGAACTTGCGGGCGTCGAAGTAGAGGAGAGGCGTGGTGTTCGTCTGGTACCCGAAGCTCTGGACGGTGAGGCGGATGGCCCCCACACCCCTGACCCCGAACTCGAAGGTGCCGGTCTCGGAGGTCTCCTGCTCCTCGATGAGGGATCCGTCAGGAGCCCTGAGGGAGACCCGCGTCTGGGTGAGGGGGAACTCCGTGATGTCATCGATGACCCGCCCCACGACACGTACCTGCCCCGCGGCCGGCGAGGCCGACACGGAGAGTAGGAGAAGCGTGGGGATGATCTTGCGACGCATGCCGATTCCTGCGGTGTAGACTTTCCCGCCGAGGCAGAGCCCCCTGTCCAGGATCACCTTGCCCCGAGCGTTCGGAGGAGGATACCCCCCTTCCGCCGGTCAGGTTTCCCCCACGGTCCGGCGGGAGATAAGGGAGCGGACAGGCCGGCTCCACCGATTCCAGGGATCATTACGGTTCTTTAAGGTGAGCCTTACCGGCGTCCACCGTCATCGCCCGGCTTTCAGGCGCCTCTGCCCGTGTACCCCTCATTGCTGAAAGGATTCACCGTCCACCCCGACATGTAAAGAGGCCGATGCGTGTCGTCGCCTTCATCCGCCGCCGTCTCCTGGCCACACTTTCTCGGGCGGAGCCGGATCACAGCGGACCGGGGCGCTTCCTCCGGAGATCCTCCGCCGGAAATCCCTGGGGCCTTGACCGCGGAAAACCGCCCGTCCACTGTTGATTCCGGATCCCGGGAGGGGGACCGGGGCCACATTCCGATTCGACGCCCCCGAACAACCCAACGGAGCCACCGTTGAAACAGGAACCCAAACGAGTCGACAAACCCTGGGGTCATGAGCTGATCTGGGCCCACACGTCGCAGTATGTCGGGAAGGTCCTCCACATCCATTCGGGGGAATCCCTCTCTCTCCAGTACCACGAGGTGAAGGACGAGACCATCTTCCTCTTTTCCGGAGAGATGCGCTTCTGGGTCGGTCCCGATTCCGGGGCTCTGGAGGAGATTCGGATGGTTCCGGGGGACGCGGTCCGAGTCCTGCCCGGAACCGTCCACCGCATGCAGGCCGTTACGGATTGCGACGTAATGGAGGCTTCCACTCCGCAGCTCGACGACGTCGTTCGAATCCAGGATCGGTATGGAAGGGCACCTGACGGCTGAAGACGACCGGGTGGTCGTGGCGCTGGGATCGAATCTCGGGGACCGGCTGGAGCACCTCGCCTTTGGCTTGAGGAGGCTCGAAGACGAGGGGTTCGGCCTGGAGGCTCTCTCGCCCGTGTTCGAGACTCCCGCCATCGGATTTCGGGACCAGCCGGACTTCCTGAACATGGTGACGGTGGGTCGGATTGGCCTCGCCCCCGGGGGCCTTCTCGCCCTGCTGAAGTCCATCGAGGGGGACGCCGGCAGGAGGCGAGCCTTCACCAACGCTCCCCGGACCCTGGACCTGGACCTGGTGTTCTTCAAGGGAAGGATCGTAAGGGAGCCAGGCCTGACGGTCCCGCATCCCAGGTGGAAGGAGCGGAGTTTCGTGGTCCGACCATTGCAGTCGGTGTGTCCCGATCTTGTGG
Source organism: Gemmatimonadota bacterium (assembly GCA_050114895.1). Lineage (GTDB taxonomy): Bacteria > Gemmatimonadota > Gemmatimonadetes > Longimicrobiales > Gaopeijiaceae > JASFRP01. The sequence goes on along the minus strand of JASFRP010000448.1, from coordinate 811 downwards.
ATCCCGAGACCGGTCTGAGGGTGGACGAGGTCTGGAGGATCTGGCCCCAGGAGCCGGAACAGATCAGAGAGGTGTTGAGGGAGCCGGCATTCCCCCGGACAGGCGGTTTGAGAGAAGAACGATGAACGTTCTCGCTGCAGGTGCACTGGCCTTCTTCCTGGCGGCCTGCGGACCGCCACCGGCGGACACGACCCTGGTCATCTCCTCCGACCCGGCCCTCCGGACTCGGGTTGCCGAGCTGCTTCCTGTACTGGCGGAGAGGGCCGGGATGGAGCTCGTTCGCCCCATTCGGGCGGAGCGGCGGAGCAGGGAAGAGCTGGAAGGATATCTCCGGTACAAGCTGGACCAGGAGATGCCTCCCGACGAAGCCTGGGTCCGGACTCGGAGCTACGCCCTCCTGGGGCTGGTGCCGGAAGACCTGGATCTGAGAGATCTCCTCCTCTCGGTCTATACCGAGCAGGTCGCCGGTTTCTATGACCCCGACTCCACGGCGCTCTTCGTGATGGAAGACATGCCGGTGGAGCTTCTGGAGACCGTACTGGTCCATGAGCTGGTGCACGCGGTTCAGGACCAGACCGCCAACCTGGATTCCCTCACGGCCAAGACCCGTGGGAACGACCGGCAGGCGGCTGCCCAGTCCGCCATCGAGGGACACGCGACCCTGGTGATGTTGGAGCATATGGCTGGGAGTGTCCGAGGGGAGCCGGTGGATTTCTCCACTCTTCCCGATTTCTGTACGTCCATCCGCCCCGCCCTCGAGGCCCTGAAGGAGCAGTATCCCGTACTGGCCTCGGCACCGGCCATCATCCAG
>JASFRP010000447.1:0-4112 GCA_050114895.1 Gemmatimonadota bacterium | reverse complement strand
CACCCAGAGCGATGGCCTCGTCGAACTGCCCCAGGTTGATGTTGGCTCCGATCATGCTCCGGAGCTGGGCCACGTCCATCTCCGAGCCTTCGATCTCGTAGACTCTGGTGAAGGAGTTGAGTCCCTTCCGGTACAGTTCCCTCGCTTCCGGTGGAATCTCCTCCTGACCTGCCGCCAACTCGGCCCCGGCTGCGAGAGCGAACCCCCCATGTTGTTTCAAGAGGTCCACGTTGTCCGGGTCCAGCTCCAGCCCCGCTTCAATGAGCTGCATGGCCCCCTGAGCGTCACCTGCCTGGGCCAGGTCGTACGCCACCCGCATCCGCACCTGGGCATTGGCGGGGTTGAGGTCGAGGTAGTTGGAGTAGTACATCCGGGCGTCCTCGTCGTTGCCGAGGAGGGCCGAGACGTAGCCCGCGTTCTGCATGGCGTCTTCGTGCAGGGGGTCCAGCTCCAGCACGCGCTTGAACTCCTCCAGCGCTTCCTCCTGCTGGTCCATGTTCCGGAGGACCATGGCTCGGGTGTAGCGGGAAGCCACCGTGTTGGGATTGAGCTCGATGGCCCGATCGCAGTTCGTCAGGGCCTGCTCCCACTGATGGCTGGAGGCATAGTCGCCGCAGAACTGGGCGAACCTCATCTGGTCCACCAGGAGCTGGAGGGAGGAGAAGAAGTGCTCCGCAGCCACCCGCTGCCCGCGATCGTCAACGGAGATGGGTTCCACCTCCAGCGCCTCGCCGTTGGCGCTAACGAAGCTCCCTTCCACACGCCATCCTTCCCCCTCGCGAGTGTAGCTGCCGCAGAAGACCAGCTCGGCCTGGATCTGGGCGCCCAACTGCCTGGTCCTGATGCAGTCGAGGTCCTCCATGTCCATGTCGAACCGCTTCAGGGCGTCCTTGATCTCCTTCTCTTCGACAGGCTGGTGCGTCGCCATGTCGTTGATAAGGTCCCGGAGCTCGTCGGCGAGGCGTTCACCGAACTTCTTGCTCTCATCTCCCGCAGGTGGCACATCAGGCACCAGCACTCGAAACCGGGCCGAGGCCTCCTGCGCCGCGAGGGTGTTCGGCTGGGTGGGGATGGCTGCCAACGCGACGAGGACTAACGCCAGCAGCCCGAGCCGAAGCCGTCCATTCATTGTTCCTTCTCCCTGGAGTGGGTCCAACTGTTCATTGCCGGGGGTTTCCACGCGGTCGCGCAGATAGGGCGAGAGCGCATGAGCACTCCCGCGTAAGAGAATGGCCCCCCCGGAAACCGGCTCACCCTCTTACGGAATCCGAAAATCTATACGGACTCGGGAGATAAGGTCAACCGCCCCTCAACCCTGCCGGAAACGGTCCACGGCCCCATCCCCCCCATACTTCTCGTAAAATAACGAATCCATCTGATAATTATTACAGGAAGAGTGGTGGAAAGGTCCAGCTACCTGCCGCCGGGAGTCGCCTATTCCTCACCTCTTCCGGCACGCCCGAATCAGGAAAGCACCGCTCCCTCATGGGCCCGGATGGCGGCGGCCGTGTCCGCCGGCAGAAGCTTGGCCCTTCCTGCCTCATAGTCGAACATGACCAGCGTGGTCTCGCCCGAGGCCACGGGCCCATCGTCCGGATCCACCGCGACGTAGTCCATGACGAAGTGCTTCTTCCCGATCCTGGATACCCGGACACCCACCCTCAAGGTCAGCGGATAGAGGATGCGTGCATGGTACCGGACTCGGGCTTCGGCCAGGATGAAGTCCACGTCCTCCGGCCCTCCTCCGCCCATGATCTCCCTCCAATACCGTGCTCTGGCCTCCTCGAAGTACACCAGGACGTTGGAGTGATGTGCGTGCCCGCCGATGTCGATGTCCTTGAATCGTACTTCCACGGAATGCCAGAGCTGGAAGAGCTCGTTCCCGGGTATCATGGCTGTCCTTTCCGAAGCGCGCGGGGAGCGGGCCTTCGCGACCCGCCCCAACCTTCGGGGAATCCTCGTCCTTCGTAAAGAGGGAAGCCGGTGCTGGACATGAATCGCCAGAACCCTTCTTTTGCTATCCACCACTCGAGGCCTCTGGGATCAAGGTCCCGAAGCCGGTGGACGCACAGACCCGAAAGGATTGTTTCGCGACATGGCCGATCCCCATGGCCTGCACGTCCTCCTGGTGGAGGACAACCCCGATGACCTCTGGCTCCTGGGAGAGATTCTCCGAGGACGAGGTCACACGGTCACCGCTTGTGAAGACGGCGAGTCGGCATGGGCGGCCTACCTGAAGACCCACCCCCCGCTTCTCATCCTGGACTGGGTCCTTCCGGGTCTGGACGGGCTCGAGCTCTGCCGTCTGATTCGCGAGGAGACGGACAGCGCCGACTGTGTCATTCTCGTCGTCACCGCCAGGGACACTCCGGAAGATCTGAGGCTGGTAATGGATGCCGGCGCCGACGACTATGTCCCGAAGCCGTTGAACGTGACCCTCTTCGAGATCCGCTTGGCGGTGGCGGAGCAGCGGGTGAGGAACCTCCGGGAGGGGGAACGCACCCGTCTCGCCCTCGAGGCGAAGACCCGAGAGCTGGAAGCCCTCTTCCAGAACCTGGACGAGGTGTTCTTCTCCCTCGATCTGAAGGCGGACGACATCATCCAGGTGTCCCCCGCCGTGCAGGATCTCCTGGGCGTTTCCCCGTATACCTTCATGAGCGATCCCGGGCTGTGGAGGGCCCTGCTCCTCCCGCCCGATCTGCGGGAGGTGGAGGATCTGGCCCGGTGGCTCCCCTCCCTGGGCAGTCTCACCTTCGAGTACGGCATTACTCGCCCCGACGGAGTGCACCGTTGGGTGAAATCGACTCTCAAACCGACTCTCGCACCCTCCGGGGAGATCGTTCGCCTGGACGGGATCCTATCGGACCTGACGGCCCGGAAGGCAGCGGAAGAAGAGCTTTCGGCTCGAAGCCACGAGGTTCAGGCTGCCAATCAGGAGCTGGAGGTCTTCGCGTATTCAGTGTCCCACGATCTTCGGGCCCCCCTCCGTACCATGCAGGGTCTCGCGCACACCCTCATCAACGAGCATGGAGCGTCCATCCCGGACCAGGCCCGGGAGCTCGCCCGAGGGGTCATCCGTTCGGGTCAACGAGCCGAGGAGCTCATCGAGGACCTCCTCGTCTATAGCCGCATGAGCTTCGAAGAGCTGGTCCTTCAGGAGACCGATCTCGAGCAAGCGGTGATGGATGCCCGGGAACAGGTGAGCGCCGACATCGAGGATAGGGGAGCGGTCCTCCAGCTTCCCACGACATTCCCCACGGTGACCGCCCACCACACGACTCTGGTTCAGGTGCTGGCCCACCTCCTCTCCAATGCGGTCAGATTCGTTCCGGAGGGCCGAACGCCGGAGGTGGCCCTGCGGTGGGAAGAGGAGGAGGACGGAAGTGGAATCAAGATCTGGGTGGAGGACAATGGTTCCGGCATCCCCCGGGAACACCTGGACCGGGTCTTCGGGGTCTTCGAGCGGTTGGACGGGGAGGTTCAGCTCCCGGGTACGGGGATGGGCCTGGCCATCGTCCGACGAGGGCTGCAACGGATGGGTGGAGACGTAGGAGTGATCTCCCAGGTCGGGGAGGGGAGCCGGTTCTGGCTCCAAGTCCCGAAAAGAGGGCCCCAGGGGTCACGCCCCTGGGGCCGGAGAAGGAACCCGTGACTTCAGGTGCAGTCAGCCGCCAATGAGCCGGACGCCACCGGAGCCGGTGTCCACGACGATCCTGCCGCGGCCATCCCCCAGGATCCCCAGCATGTAGTTTCGTTTCACCTCCCGGACCTCCACGGGGATGTCCACATCGATTCCCCCGCTCCCGGTGTCCACTTCGATCTCCGCTCCCAAGCTGGCAGGTACCCGGATGGTGACACCACCGGAGCCGGTATCCACCAGGAGCTCGTCGACGTCCTCCATAAGCTCCACGTCCACCTCCCCGCTACCGGTGTCCAGGTAGACCTCCGGAGCCGACACCCGGGAGAGGACGATCTCCCCGGATCCCGTGTCCACTTTGAAATAGGAAGCGCTGACGACCGAGCCCCGGACGCCGCCACTCCCGGTGTCCACGTTCACCTCCCCACCCTGAATACCAGTCAGGTCCACGCCCCCGGATCCAGTGTCTACCAGG
>JASFRP010000446.1:0-4115 GCA_050114895.1 Gemmatimonadota bacterium | reverse complement strand
ATCCGCCGATATCGCTCTCGCCTTCTCCCCGGCCAGTCTTCGGGTCCTGAACCTCTGTCTGGCGTTCATCATGTTCGGCGTGGCTCTGAACATGAAAACCGCCCAGTTCCAGGCGGTCCTGGCCCATCCGGGATCTCTCTTCACCGGGCTGGTCAGCCAGCTCGTGCTCCTGCCGGCCGTGACCTTCCTCCTGGTGCTCCTGCTGAAGCCCGCCCCTGGAATCGCCCTGGGCATGTTCCTGGTCGCGGCGTGCCCCGGAGGGAACGTCTCCAACTATTTCTCCCTGGTGGGGAGAGCCAATGCCGCTCTGTCCGTTTCCCTCACCGCCATCACCACACTGACCTGCGCCGTGTCCACCCCCTTCCTCTTCCAGTTCTGGGGAAGCCTCTACGGGCCCACGGGCGCTCTTCTTCAACGCATCGATATCGCCTTCCTGGACGTCCTGCTCCAGATCCTCCTCGTCCTGACCGTTCCGGTGACGCTCGGCCTGCTCACGGCCAGATTTCTTCCGGATCTGACGAGGCGGATCGCCAGACCCTTCGGCCACATCTCCTTTCTGATCCTCCTGGGATTCATCCTCGCGGCCTTCTTCGCCAATGCCCGGCAGTTCCTGGATTATATCCACCTGGTCTTCGGGCTGGTGTTCCTCCACAACGCCGGTGCCCTGGCTTCAGGGTACGGCCTCGCCCGGGTTCTGGGCCGACCCGTCCCGGATCGCCGCAGCATCGCCATCGAGACCGGCATCCAGAACTCGGGGCTGGGCCTGGTGCTCATCTTCACCTTCTTCGAAGGCTACGGGGAGATGGCCCTCGTAGCGGCCTGGTGGGGGATCTGGCACATCCTGGCCGGCGCCGCCGTGGGGCGGTACTTCGTGTGGCAGGACACCCGGCGTCTCTCCGTGCTCCAGGAGCAGAACGCCTGATGATCCTCCGCTGGATTATGGCGACCTGGGTGAAGGTGGCCCTCTGGTTCCGATTCCGGCGGATCAGCTTCGTCTTTCACACACCCATCGCAACCAACGGGCCGGCGATCATCGCCGGGAACCACCAGAACGGGATCCTGGACACCATGATCCTGGCAGCTCGTTCCCCCAAGGGCCCGTACACCCTCTCCAGAGGGTCCCTTTTCACCATTCCGGCAGCCGACCGGTTCCTCCGTTCCCTGCGGTTCCTTCCCGTGTATCGCTTCCGGGACGGGTTCGGGAAGATGAGGCGGAACGCGGAGATGTTCCACCAGTTCGTGGAGGTCCTGGAAAAGAACGGATGGCTCCTCATCTTCCCCGAGGGGAGCCATTTTCGCCGGTTCACACTGCGCCCCCTCCAGAAGGGGTTGGCTCGCATCACCTTCGCGGCCCAGGAAGCCTGGGGCTGGCGGAGAGAGATTCCCATCCTCCCGGTGGGGCTCCAGTACGAATCCCACACGGCCTTCGGAAGCCGCCTCCTGATCCAGTTCGGCCCTCCCCTCTCTTCCCTGGCTTACAGAGACCTCCACTCCCGGAGCGCAAAGGAGGCCGAGAGGGCCCTCACCGCAGAGCTCTTCGAAGCCATGAAGCGCCTCATCCTCCTCCCGCCCCAGGAGGAGGGGGCCTACCGGGAGGCTCTCCGGCGCTGGGAGGAGAACCGCAACCGGTTCCGGGACCTGGAGGAACAGTTCCGGGCCGACAGGGAGCTCATCTCACAGATTCGCGTGGGTCCGGAACAGGGGACACACGCGATGGAGGACACCCTCCCGGGGCCGGATGGACGGGAGAACGGAGGGCGTGTGGGGGCTGCCGCGTCAGACGGTGGGGACCGTTCGGAGTCGATCCCCCCCACGAGACGTGGCACCTGGAGGGTGTGGAGGAAGCTGGCGGGGTACGGATTGAGTCTCCCCGGACTTCTCCTCCACTTGCCTCCTCTCCTGGGAATCCTGGCCTGGGAGAAAGCCTTCGTGAAGGATTGGCACCTGGCGCCAGCCGTTCGCTTCACCGTCGGGATGTTCCTGATTCCCGTCTGGTACGTGTTGGCGCTGGCTCTGTGGCACCGTCACACGGGGTCTCTCATCTCGGGCCTTCTCTTCCTGGCTCCCATGCCTTTCTTCTTGTGGCTCTGGAGCCGTTGCTGGCACTGGACGCGGTAGGAACGGGGCGTCACTCTTCTGGTTCCTCGGCCTGCCCACCCAGTCCAAGGAGCTCGGCAGCGAGCCTGTTCACGAGAGGGTCCACTACCGCCGCAACCCGTGGGTCCACCTCTCCATACCCCCGGAGTGCCCGGGAGCGGCAGTCCAGGGCCAGTCCCCACCAGTGACCTGCAAGCGCCGCGAGTCTGCGGCTCGGATCAGGACCGGCCTGGTTCAGCGTAATCCCCAGCTTTTCCGCCGTCTCCCTGACCGTCCCACCGACGGCCTCGAGGGCAGCGACGATCCGGACGGTATCCGCCCCCGGCGGAGACGATTCCCGAAACCAGAGAATGGCTTCTTCGATCTCCGAGTCGAGTTGCCGCAGGCTTCCCTCCAGGTGCCTGCGTTGTCCCTCCGTAAGGAGGGGCCAAGGGTCCTCGGATCCTCTCACGACTCGTCCCCTGCCTCCACCCTACCTCCCTGGTGAGCGGCCGCAGGGACGCAGACAGAAATCGGGGCCTCACCCCCCGCTGTGCCGAGAATCCCCTCCAGGGCGCCAGCCCCTTCAGCCAGACGTTCGAGTGCCGTCACGCCTTCCTCTCTGGCTCCCGCGTGGGCCCGAGCCGCCCGGACCAGGGCCGTCCGGATCCCCTCCTCCGCCGCGAGGGCCCTCCTCTGCAGCTCGGCGAAGAAGCCCCGCACGGTCTCCTGGGCCCGGTAGAGCAGATCTCCCCGGATGCGGCCGACGTTCCGGTCCAGGTCCCCAGCGACCAGACGTCTGGCCTTCCTCCCCAGCCGCCATCGAAAGATCTTCCTGGGCAGGAGGAGACCCAGGACGTCCACTGTGAGCTCGGGCCTCATTCCCTGGACGTGGTAGTAGAAGTCGTGGGAATCCAGGAGATCCTTGGGGGGCGGTGGTGTGGGGAGGACTACACCCAGCTCCTCCTCCACCCATGAGGCCAGCGTAGATCCCGTGGCGTCCACTCCTTTGGCGGTCCGGATCATGGCCTCCCGAAGCCCCCCCCGGAACCGGGCTTGGTTCTCGACCCACCAGGCGTCGAAGGCTCCGCTCACATCGAGTGTGAGCCGGTCCGACACGGAGCGGATCAGGGCCGCGTTTCCCAGCTCGGGGTGTTCCTCCAGGACTACCCTCACAGACTCCACCAACGAATCCTCCACCTCATCCGCACGGTCTCGGAGAGACTCGGCGGCCCGCTCCACGAGGCGCCGGGAGGCGTCCACGAGGATCGGGTGAACCTCCTCACGGCGAAGGGCCAGCTCCCGCCTGAGATCTTCCAACTTGACGAGCCGCTCCTCGAGGTTCGCATCGGAAAGACGAATGGCGCGTTCCTCCACCCGCAGGCGGGCCCTGAGCTCCGTGGCAATGGCCTGCAGGCGCCGTAACGCGGCATCTCGGGACACCTCCCCGCCCTTTTCGCGAACCATCTCCAGGAGACACTGGCGTAAGCGCTGGATTCCCTCCCGTCTCCCGCGGAGGGCCAGGGTGGAAGAAACGGGTACCACGTCTACTTCTTCCGGGGACACGCCTCGGACTCTGGCAAGCTCCCTCCGGTTGAATTCGATGGCCTCCATCCAGTCGTCCTCGGGATGGAGGTCCACCTTGTTGAGGACGAAGATGAGGTGTTCGGTATGTTCCAGGAGGGCTTGAAGATAGACCCCCTCCACCTCCCCGATGGGAGGATCGGGGGACAGAACGAGTATGGCGGCGTCCACCCGGGGGAGAAAGGCGTAGGCCCGCCCAGTGGCGCCGGGATCCATGGACCCGATTCCCGGCGTGTCCACCAGTACCAATCCCCCCTCCAGAAGCGGAGTGGGCAGCCCCACCTCCACCAACGTCACGCCCAGGCGGTTGGTGGGGTTTCGTTCCTCCGAGACGAAGTCACGGAGCGAAGCGAGGGGGGCTTCGCTCTCTCGTCCATCCTCGAAGACGACCCTCAATCCCCGCTCCCTGGCCCAGCGCAGACAGGTGACCACTGACGTGACCGGAACCACGCCGG
>JASFRP010000445.1:0-4122 GCA_050114895.1 Gemmatimonadota bacterium | reverse complement strand
CGGTTCAGGAGAACACCGTGGCAGTCATGCCGGTCTACCTGGCGACAGGTCTCCACTACGTCCGATTCGTCGATCGGATCGCGGTCCTGGTTCGCACCGACCTCGACGTCACCGACGTGGACCACGGGGGGTATTCGGCGTTCTACCCTCTGGCGGAGGGCCTGGAGCTCCGGCGGGGTTGGACCCGGGTATCCGCCGAGATCGCCGGAGTCCCCTACCACTTCGTGAACACCCACCTGGAGGTGCAGACCTTCGCTCCCATCCAGGTCCTCCAGGCACAGGAGCTGCTCGATGAAGTCATGGCCGGTCTCGACGGGGTGACCATTCTCTCTGGCGACCTGAACTCCGACGCCGAGGGAGGCCCGGGAATCCCGTCCTGGACCCCGACCTACGAGACGCTCATCGCGGCGGGCTTCCAGGACAGCTGGGAGCTGGCCCATCCCGGCCGTCCCCACACCGGCTTCACCTGCTGCCAGGAAAAGGACCTCCTCAACCCGGAGTCGGAGCTCGAGGAGCGAATCGACCTCGTCCTGATTCGGAGTGACGACCGAAAAGGCGGTCAGATCCGATTCCCGGGATCCATTCACGTGGAGATCATCGGAGAGGGAGACGGAGACCGCACCTACCCCACCGGTCTCTGGCCCTCGGATCATGCCGGGCTCCTGGCCAGTCTCCGTCTTCCCGGGGGAATCTTCAACGCTCCTTGAAGGGGATCCGCGGATCGAGCCATCTCGTCGGCCCCCGGAACCGAGCCCGGCCTCTGCGTCGACGCGTCCTCACCTCCTTCCTCGAACGGCCCGGCCGGCCCCACATGGGCCTGCCGGGCCTGCCCCGGGGCGACCCTTTCCCCGGTCTCCACCCACCCCGGCCCTTCCCTGCAACATTTCCCACTCCAGGATCATCAAAGGAGTGAAACCGCCTGGCCGGAGAACGACGTCCGTCCGGGTGGAAATCCCCACTCAGGGGGACCCCGAACGGCCCCCTCACCACCGGAGGATCGGAGAACCATGCTCAGGAAGATTGCGGGTGCGCTGCTGTTCCCGGGATTCGCCGCGCTCACCCTGTGTCCCCACCTCGGCGCCCAGGAAGACACCTTCGAGTGGTCCCAACGCATGGGACAGGGGCAGGTGCTGGAAGTCCAGGGAATCGTCGGGAACATTCGCACCGTCCTGGCATCCGGGGACGAGGCCGAGGTCGTGGCCAGAAAACGGGGGGATCGCGGCGACTTCGACGAGGTCGCCGTCGAGGTTGAAGCTTTGGACGACGGATTCGTGGTCTGCGCCGTTTACGGATCCTGGAACCATGGACAGGGGCGGTGTCTCCGGGATGGCCGGGACAGCAGGGAAGATCAGGAAAGGGGACGCCACCGGAACGTCGACATCGACGTGGACGTGGAGTTCGAGGTGAGGGTGCCGGCAGGCGTCGAGTTCCAGGGGAACATGGTCTCCGGCGAGATCGACGTGCGGGACCTCCGGTCCCAGGTGGACGTCAGCACGGTCTCGGGAGACATCTTCGTGTCCAGCTCCGGGATGGTCTGGGCCAACTCCGTATCCGGAGATATCGAGGTGGAGATGGGAAATTTCGAAGGGGAAGATATGGAGTTCAGCACGGTCAGCGGGGACATCACCCTCTGGTTGCCGGAGAACTTCGGTGCCAACATCGACTTCAACTCCCTGTCAGGAGATCTGACCTCGGACTTCGACCTGACCGTCAGGAGCCGGAGGAACCGGAGGTGGATCGGGACGGATGTAGAGGGCACCATCGGGGGCGGCGGCAGAGACCTCTCCATCAATACGGTCAGCGGAGACGTGGATCTGCGGCGAATGAGGGGGTAGGATAGCCCTCCTCAACCGTTCGGGTCGTAAACGGCCGCGTGAAGTGCCGCGATGACGTGGCCGAGCCAACCCAGCATGCCGAACGTGAGCAGGTGAAGGGCCCCGGCCAGGAGGAACATGAAGAGGGCAGCGAAGAGGCGACCCTGAATCAATTGTCCCAGCCCCGGGATGAAAAAGCTGGCGATGGCGGCGATGACGTTGCCCGTGGAGCCTCTTCCGTTTGCCATTGGGATCCTCCCTGAAGTCCATACAGATGCCTCCTCCCTCCCTACGGAAGGAGGAGGCGTTCGGGTTTCGAGGGGGAGAAGTCACGGGCCGGGCCCGACCCCGGCACCGCTAGCCGTTCGCGGCGTGCCACTCCGCCAGGACCTCCGCTTCCCGCTCGGCAGACAACCCGGCCCTCAGAGGATCCTGCTCCTCGGGGGGACGGGAGAAGTGGTAGTCCAGGGTATCCTTCGCCGTCACCGCCAGGGGGCGGTAGGTCAGCCCCTTTTCGATCTCGGGGGTCAGATCGAACTTGGCGAAGCCTTCCCGACCCGGGAGGGGCGGCATCCACACCGGCATGTCCGAGTACGGTCGAACCTCGTGCTCTCGAAGGAAGGGCTCCGGCACCCACGTGAAGGTCGCCTCGGCAGTGGTCACGGCACGGATCCCATAGAGGAGCTGGTCCATGGGCCTGGGGATGGCGGGGCCCACACCGTTGTAGACCCCGGTGTTCCCGTCCTCAGCCATCCTCACCATCCACTCGGTGAGGTCCCGGACGTCGATGATCTGGACCGTGTCCGTAGGACTCCCCGGCGAAAGGACCTCTCCTCCCCGGTTGATTCGGACGGGCCAATAGGTGAAGCGATCGGTCTGGTCCCCGGGGCCGATGATGAGCCCCGGGCGGAAGATCGTCGACGTTCCAGGGAAGATCTTCTGGGCCTGGCGCTCACAGAGGGCCTTCTGAAGCCCGTATGGCAGGTTGTCGGCCCCCGGCTCCACCCCGGCGGTCTCATAGGTGAAGGTGGGAGCTCCGGCATGCATGGGAACGGAGCTCAGGTCCGAATAGGCCGACCGGGAGGACACATAGAAGTACAGGTCCACCGAGTCCTTCAGGAACTCCGTGGAATACTCCACCCAGTCGATGTTGGACGCGTTGTTGTCCATGCAGACGTCCCAGGTCCTCCCCCGCAGGGACTCCAGGTCCCCGTTGCGGTCCCCGATGAGGTTCTCCACATCGGGGAACAGGTCGGTGTTGCTCCGGCCCCGGTTGAAGAGGGTGAGCTCGTGACCCCGCTCCAGGGCGTAGCGGACCATGTGCGGACCGATGAAGCCCGTGCCACCCAGGATCAACATCCGGAGCTTTCGGGCCGGGGGTCGCTCCTGGCCTCCGGCACCCGGCTGCCCGCTGCAACCCATGAGGGCTCCGGGGCTCACGCCCAACCCCAGCGCCCCCCCGGCCAGGGCCGATGTCTTGAGGAAATCCCGCCGGGTGGTGTGAATCCTTGTCATCTCAGCCTCTTCTGTCAGCGTTGGACTTCTCCCGCGGCAAGAGGCGGATCATACGCCTCCGGGAGGGTTTCTTCAATTCCGGGCTGGGACTCGCCGTCAGTACCCCACCGCCACCCCGCCCCTTCGGAGGTCCGAAGCCCCAGCCAACCGTCCGTCCGGGAGGCGTTGGACGGCCTGGACGTCCCCGATATGTGGGTAGACGTCCCCGGAGCTATAGCGCTCCCCCACCGGCTGGCCCATGGCCTCCAGGGCGGCGATGACCTCCGGCGAGAGTGAGTCTTTTTCGTACTGCAGCACGTCCGGGAGGTGCTGGTGGTGGAGCCTGGGGGCGTTCAGGGCCTGCCGGATTCCCATCCCGAAGTCCACCACGTTGGAGATCTGCTGGAAGACGTTGGTGATGATGGTGGCCCCCCCGGGGGACCCCAGGACCAGCAAGAGCTCACCCGCCGGATTCAGGACGATGGTGGGGGTCATGGCCGAGAGCATGCGCTTCCCGGGTTGGATGGCATTGGCCTCACCCTGCACCAGGCCGAACATGTTGGGGTATCCCGGCCGAGCCGAGAAGTCGTCCATCTCGTTGTTCAGGACGAACCCTGCACCCGTCACAGTCACCTTGCACCCGAAGAAGGAATTGATGGTGGTGGTGACGGACACGGCGTTCCCCTGTGCGTCCACCACGGAGAAGTGGGTCGTCTCTCCATCGTCGGCGGGGCCGAGGCCCGGCCCGACCTCCTCGGAGGGTGTGGCCCGCTCCATGGAGATGGTGGAACGGCGCTCCGCCCCGTACTCGTCG
>JASFRP010000444.1:0-4124 GCA_050114895.1 Gemmatimonadota bacterium | reverse complement strand
GTTCGCGGTGAAGGCGACCCGACTCACGGCCCACGCAGTTCCCACCAGCACCGTGAGGCTCAAAGGCCAGAGCCAGAGGATAGACCCTCTCCTTGCCCGAAGCGCTCCCACGCCGAGCCCCAGAAAGGCACTGATGAGGATCAGGTTCTGGAAGTACGCCGCCACACGAACCTGGGCCGGCAACCACCGGATCAGCACCAGCTCCTGAAAGAGCACGACGAACGAGACGACCACCAGCTCGGCGCCGGCCCGCTTGACGGAGGTGGTTTTCAAGGTCGTCTGCTCCACCTGAGCTCACCGGTGGGATCTGCAGCTCTCAGGTGAAAGGCCCATCCACCGTCCAGATCCGCCACCTTCAGGAGAACACGATTCCACCCGGCGTGGAGGCGGACGGGGACCTCCAGGTCGTCCTGCACGGAGATGTTCCTCCCCTGTCTCCTGGAGACCTCCTCCCCGTTCAGCCAGAGTTGATGAGCGTCGTCCGCCCCCACGAGGAGAAGGACATCCCGATCATCCGGGGAAAAGAGGAAGGCCTGGGCGTATGCCGCCACGTGATCGTTGGGTTCGAATTGGGGGTTCAACCTGACATACCCGGTGTCGTCCCCACTCGCGGCCCGCCAGGAAGCGGCGCCCCCTCCCATGACGGGATAGGACCGCGACGTACCGGGATCCGCTTCGGGACCGTACACGCTGTCCAGCGCCGGGCTGTACTCCGTCCCGACTTTCTGGGGGTTGGGGAAGGGCCCCACCACCAGCCACTCCGTGGCCCATCTCCGGGCCGGAAGTGGGAGGATGGCGTAGGGGAGCGGCTCCCCCTCCGGAAGCGGGTACTCCACCGTCTTCCCCCCCACCTCCAGATCCCGGCGGGCCACGATTCCCTCCCCGGGACGGGCATCGGGGCCCATGGGGTAGACCCAGATGTCGTAGCGGTCAGGCCTCGGCACCGGAACCTCGAGGGTGCGGGCCCCGCCTGCCCCTGTCCGGACGGAGGCAGAATCCACCAGCACCGCCCCCGAGGGCACCTTCACCTCCAGGACTCTTCGTTCGTCCGCCGGCGGGAGGGGGGGAAGAGGTGCGTGGGGCTCGGTCTGGTACCAGTAGGCCACGGTGGCGTAGTCCGCCAACGCTTCATTCCCGTGCCCGTGCTCGATCTCCAGCCGGACGGAGTCCTTGAAGCGGACGGGATCCAACAGATGCCATCGGTAGGCGGATACCCGACTCCGTTCCGGGTCCATCAAGACCACACCGTGATAGGGTGCCGCGAAGGGACCGTCCTGGAAGTACCAGCCACCGTTGAAATAGTCCTCCGTCCCCGTCCCTTGACCCCGGAACTCCCCATCCACGGTGAAGATCTCGTCCCCCTCCAGGTATCCATATCCGTCCTCGTACCCCTCGGCGCTGAGGCTCACCCCCACCAGATGCCCGGAGCCCTTCGCCTCCAGGATCCGGTGAGGTCCAGGGGAGGTGGTTCGGGGGTCACGGTTCCACGTGGCGTGGAAGGTGGCCATGGATGAAGGCAGCTCCACATCTGTTTCCACATTTGCGTTGAAGTAGAACGCGTCTACCACCTGGCCCGTGCCATTCACCGCCAGGATCCGAGCACGACGCTTGAAGGGCATGGGCAGGTAGGAATAGAACCCTCCACTGGAGACGCCCATGGGGAGGGCCGTGTAGTGGGTCTTCGCGAATCCGTTTCCGAAGAAGTCTCCCAGGGGAACATCGACGGAGGGAGTGGCCTCCCCATCCCAGTACATCCTCAGGGAGATGCGTCTGAGGTAGTGGGGATCCGAACTCGCCACGGTCATCCACAGCTGGCGGATGACGCCGGGACCGTCCAACTCCAGGAGGACGGCGCTATCCCCCGCTGCCAGCTCGTAGCGGTCTCGGTTCCCTCCGGTGGTGTCATACGACGAGACGTGGAGGAACCGGTTCTGGCCGGGAGTCAGCAGGTAATCCCAGGCTCCCGGCGCCTCCCCGAGCTCCGAGCTATCCCCACACCCCACGACAAGCACGGAGACCGCAAAGAGAGGGAATGCCTGACCCTTCCACCCTCTCCGGACGATCCCTCGGATCCACGGCGGCATGTCGTGATCCTCTCCAGAAATGAGTCCGGCTCCCTATCGCTCCAGCCCCAGGACATCCATTCCCTGCTCATAGGCAATATCTACCGGGATTCCGGCCGCGGCCAACCGATCCAGGTCCGCCTGGAGCTGGGGCCGAATGCTCCCATACTCCTCCATGAACGCCACCACGCCATCGTAGTCCCCGTCCCCCTGGAACCGGAGGATGCGCTGGGAGAGGGAGTCCATCGCCGCCAGGGTCCGGTCCAGGTCCACTCGGTAGGTGCCCGTCGCCTCGTCCCGCGTAAACGCCCCCATTTCCTGAAAGTAGTTGAACCTGGCGACATTGGCCCGACCGTGGGCGCTGGAGGCTCCGAACCGAATGGACCGGAAGATGGATGCGGTGAAGGTGACCAGGTTCTGGCTCAGATCGTGTCCCTCCCCCATCTCCCCCATTTCCTGGAGGGAGGAGATCATGTAGAGCCCCAGGACGTCCGCCTTCCCCTCCTCCAGGGAGGAAGCCTGCTCCCGCATGGCCTCCCGTACACTTCCACTCCCGTCCAGGACGTTCTTGATCCCGAGTCCGTGGGCCACTTCGTGGAACATGGTGTTCTCGAAGAAGGCATCGAAGGTCACCAGGTCCCGCTGGTCTTCCGCCATGAGGAGATCGGCGACGGGCACCAGAATCCCGTCGAACTTGGCCCGCATGGCGTTCTTGAGCTGAAGGCGGCGGGCCCCCCTCTGGAGCTGCACGACGGGATCGTTGGGAAGGTTGATGGCGATGGTCTTGGAGCCGGCGTTGGCATCCCCACCGACGTAGATCAGGTCATAGACGTTGAGATCGGCGTCGGAGCCAGGCGTCTCGGCCTTGTACTCCGGAGGAACCGGCAGCCCGGTCTGGAGTCGGGGGAGGAAGGCCGCATAGCGGGCCAGGCGTTCGCTCCACTCCCGGTCCTTGACCAGCACGAAGGCTTCGTGGCTGGCCTTGTAGCCGAACAGTTGGTCCTCGTAGGTCTCGATGGGACCGATGACCACGTCGATGCCGTTGTCTTTCATTTCCATCCAGGCGAAATCGCTGGCCTGGTACTGGTTGGTGAGGAGGGCCTCGGACCGTAGCTGCAGGTAACGCTTCAAGCCCGGGTCCTCCGCCAACTCGGCGGCGGCTCTGAGCCTCTCGGCGGCCAGGTTGTGCGCCTCGGCGAAAGCCTCCGAGTAAGGGATGGCGTGCAGGCTCCCATCGGCGTCCCGCCGCACCAGAGTGTAGAGGCTCTTGAGGGCCTCCCCCCCATCCGGGGCCGCGGCCGCCGCCGCCTCGAACTCCTCCACCGTCATGTCCGCGGGATAGAAGCCCGCCCCGGGGGGTTTCGGACCGAAGCCGGGAAGCCAGGGAGCATTCCCGTCGATGCGATCCCAGGGGCCGAAGTTGATGATGCCGTAGGCCCGCTCCGCCGGGTTCGCCAGGGAAGACAGGAACTCGTCACCGTCGCCGTAGGCCTCGAGCCAGAAGACGTCCGTCATGGCGTCTGCCGCGTCCATCAGGAGCGGAATCATCTCCTTCTCGGCCTGGGACAGCTGGCTCGTGTCCGTGGTGAGCCGAACGGTCTCGTACTGCGCCAGCTTGGCTTCGATCTCCGACACGGGACCCTCCCCTCGGTCCCCCGGGCCGCAGCCAAGGGCAACCGATCCCAAAAGAGCCGTCAACATGGAACGCTTCAACATCTTTCTCTCCCATCACCGCCGGAGAGGGCCCTCCCCCTCCAGACTGGTATTTTCCTGGGTTCCCCCACCCACCACCACCCCGACCACGCCCCATCAACCTCCGGAGGATGGAGTCTCTCCGCAATCCCAGCCGGAGTCCGGAGAGCTCAACGGTCCCTTCAACTGCCCGGCCCTTGTCCCTGAAGAAGGGAACCATCACGGGCACGAGAGCGGAACGACGAGCAGGTCACTGCATCCTCGAATGGAACAAACTGCCCCTTCCGGCAGTCTGGATGAGACGGGGTCGGGCCAGGAGCACGCGCAGCGGACCAGAGGGAGAACCCCGGGATTGGCGAACCCTGCGGG
>JASFRP010000443.1:0-4126 GCA_050114895.1 Gemmatimonadota bacterium | reverse complement strand
GAAGAGGATCGAGGCCGTGGAGAAGGGGATCTCGGAGATCTTCCGGCCCCTGGTGGGATCCACCCTCACACCGGTGGTGGTCTTCATCCCCCTGGCCTTCCTGGACGGGATCACGGGCGTCTTCTTCCGGGCCCTGGCCCTCACCATGGTGGTCTCCCTCCTCACCTCCCTGGTGCTCGCCGTGACCCTGACGCCGGCCCTGGCCGCCCGGCTCCTCCGGCGTCGGGGAGAAGGGGAGGCCTTGCAGGGGCCAGGGGAGATGGGGCCCGTGCTGAGCCGCGTGGTAGAGGTGTACGAGAGGGCCGTGCGTCCAGCCCTCCACCGCCCGTGGCGGACTCTGGGGGCCTGCGGGGTGCTGCTCCTGGTGGGGGCGGGCGTCTACCGTCAGCTCGACAGCGAGTTCCTGCCCCCCATGGACGAGGGGGGGTTCGTCATCGACTACTTCACTCCCCCGGGCACCAGCCTGGCGGAAACCAACCGTCAGCTCCTGCTGGCGGAGGGAATCCTCGGGACGGTGCCAGAGGTGGAGAGCTACTCCCGACGCACCGGCGCCCGCCTGGCCCTGGCAATCGCCGAGCCCAACACCGGCGATTTCCTGGTGAAGCTGCGTCGGGACCGGCGACGGTCCACCGAGGAGGTTATCTCCGAGCTGCGGCAGCGGTTCAATACGGAGATCCCGGGGGCGGAATGGGAGTTCCCGGGCATCCTGGGGGACCTCATCGGCGACCTCATGTGGGCTCCCAGCCCCATCGAGGTCAAGCTCTACTCCACGGATCAGGCGTGGCTGAAGGAGCGTGCGCCGGCGGTGGCGTCCAGCCTGGAGGGGATCCCGGGGGTCGTGGACATCTTCGACGGGCTGGTCTACACGGGTCCCACCATCAGCTTGCGGGCCCGACCCGCGGACGCCCGCCGGTTCGGCCTGACCTCCGATGACGTGGCCGCCGCCGCCGGCACCGCCATGCTGGGCCAGACCGCCTCCTCGGTGCTGGAGGGGGACCGTATCGTTGACGTTCGGGTGAAGGTGGACTCCACCCGTCTGGAGAAGTTGGAGCAGGTCCGGGATCTGCCCCTCCGCACACCCAGCGGAGTCCTGGTGAAGCTGTCCCAGGTCGTGGACGTGGTGGAGGAGCCCGGCCAGCTGGAGCTTCGCCGTGAGGACGGGCGCCAGGACGTGGCGGTCACCGCCCGCCTGGAGGGAAGAGACATGGGGAGCGCCATGGCGGAGATCCGCCAGGCGTTGACCGGCGACCCGTCCCTGCCCCCGGGTACCGTGGAGTACGGTGGCCTCTACCAACAGCAGCGGGAGTCCTTTCGGAACCTCGTCTTCGTGCTCCTCATGGCCATCACCCTGGTCTTCACGGTGCTCATGCTGGAGTTCGGGTCCGTCCACGAGCCCGTCTCCATCGTCTTCGGGGCGGTGCTGGCCCTCTTCGGCACCGTGCTGGCGCTCTGGATCACCGGAACCTCCTTCAACGTGGTGTCCTTTCTGGGCGCCATCATCGGAATCGGGATCGTGGCCAAGAACGGAATCCTCATGCTGGATTTCGTGAAGGTCCTCAGGGCGGAGGGACTCAACCTGGAGGAAGCCCTGGTCAGATCGGGAAGGCGACGCCTTCGCCCCGTGCTCATGACCTCCCTTGCCGCTGCCCTGGGAATGCTGCCCCTGGCCTACGGTATCGGTTCCGGAGCCGACATGCTCAGGCCCCTGGCCATCGCCGTGATCGGAGCCCTGGCCATCTCGGTGCTCCTGTCGCTGCTGGCCACACCCACCCTCTACTTCCTTCTGCAGCGCCGGGGAGTGAAGCCGGCGAGCTAGGAGGCCGATCAGGATCCCTGAAGCCCGATTGGGCTTCCGGAGAGCGTTGTTCCCCTTGCCGGAAGAGGCTTCTCCCGGCCACGCGGAGACGGTGTCATGAGAAAAGCTGTGGTGGTCCCGGTCCTCTTTGCGCTCCCCTGCGCACTTCTTTTCGTCGGCTGCGGGGGCCCCCCACCCGAGACGGCGCAGGAAGCGCCCCCTTCCTATCACCTCATCACCGAGATCTCCATCGGAGGCGACGTGGCCTCCTGGGACTACCTGTCGGAGGACCTGGAAGCCAGGCGGCTCTACGTGAGCAACGGGACACGGGTGGTGGTCATCGACATGGACTCCAACACCGTGGTTGGAGAGATCCCGGATCTCCCCGGCGTCCATGGCTTTGCCGTGGCCCACGATCTGGGCCGGGGGTTTGCCAGCGACGGGCGGGAGAACAAGGTGGCGGTGGTGGACCTGAACACTCTGGAGGTGCTCCAGCGGGTGGACACGGGGGACAACCCCGACGGGATCCTGTACGTGCCCGACTTCCAGGAGGTCTACGCGTTCAACGGGCGGGGCGAGTCGGCAACAGTCATCGCTGCAGCCACGGGAGAGGTGGTGGCCACCATTCCCCTCTCGGGGAAGCCTGAATTCGCCGTTTTCGATCCCGAGGTCCAGCGCATCTACAATAACATCGAAACGCAGAACGAGATCGCCGTCATCGATCCCGTGGCGCATGAGGTTGTGGCCACGTGGCCCATCGCTCCCGGCGAGGCGGCGTCGGGGCTGGCCATCGATCTGGCGAACCATCGGCTCTTCGCCGTGTGTGAGAACGAGATGATGGTCATGCTGGACAGCCGAACCGGGGAGGTGGTGACCACGGTGCCCATCGGCGGCGGCGTGGACGCGGCCCGCTTCGATCCTGGAACGGGCCTGGCGTTCAGCTCCAACGGAGAGGGCACGGTTACCGTGGCCCACGAGGTGTCACCGTCGGAGCTGGCGGTGGTCCAGACCGTCACTACGGCTCCCAGGGCCCGAACCATGACCCTGGATCCCACCACCCACCGGATCTACCTGTCCGTAGCGGACTTCGGGGAGACCCCGCCCCCGGACTCGACCGGCGCCAGACAGCGGGCACCCATGGTGCCGGGATCGTTCCGGGTCCTGGTGTACGGGACCGGGTCGTAGTGGCCATCAACGGAACCCAGTCCACCTGGAAGGAAGAAGCAACCATGTCCCACTCCGCCCCCCGTCTCCGTCCGCTGTCTCTCACCCTTGGGGTGATGCTGACGTTCCTCCTGGGCTGCGAGTCCGGGGGCCCGAGCTACGCCGTCGCCGACATCCCCTTCCCGGAGGGGTGGATCTATGCCCCCGACGACGCGCCGGTCCTGGCGGAGCACGGGATGGTGGTAAGCACCGACGAGTACGCCAGCCGGGTGGGGCTCCGGATTCTCCAGGCAGGAGGGAATGCCGTCGATGCCGCCGTCGCCGTCTCCTTCGCCCTGGCGGTGGTGGATCCGGAGGCGGGGAACATCGGTGGGGGCGGCTTCATGGTCCTCCGGATGGCCGACGGAACCACGGCATCCCTGGACTATCGGGAGAGGGCTCCCCTGGCGGCGTCCCGGGACATGTTCCTGGACGAGAACGGGGAGCTCCGGGACGGCTATACGGAGGGGCCCCTGGCGGCTGGAGTCCCGGGCACCGTTGCCGGTCTCTGGGAGGCCCACCAGCGGTTCGGAACCCTCCCCTGGGCGGAGCTGGTGGCCCCGGCTGTGGAGCTGGCGGAGGGCTTCGAGATCAGAGAGCGGGAGGCCCGGGAGTTCTCCATGGCGGAGGCCGACCTCAGGGTGTTCCCCAGCACCGAGGCCACGTTTCTCCCCGAGGGCAGGCTCCCCGTGGTGGGGGACCTCTTCCAGCAGCCGGAGCTGGCGGCGACGCTGGGACGCATCGCCGAACAGGGGCGGGACGGATTCTACCGAGGAGCGACGGCGGACCTCATCGTGGCGGAGATGGAGCGGGGTGGTGGGCTCATCTCCTACGAGGACCTGGCGGAGATGGAGGCCGCCTGGCGGGATCCCATCCGGATCACCTACCGGGGCCACACCATCGTCTCCATGCCACCCACCTCCAGCGGTGGGGCCACCCTGGCGACCATGGCGAAGATCCTGGAGGGCTATGACCTCGGCTCCCTGCAGTGGCATGGCGTGGAGCACGTCCACCTCCTGGCGGAGGCGTGGAAGCGGGCCTACGCGGACCGGAACACCTACCTGGCGGACCCGGATTTCGTGGAGATGCCCCTGGAGCGGATGGTCTCCGACGAGTACGGGGCGGAGC
>JASFRP010000442.1:0-4129 GCA_050114895.1 Gemmatimonadota bacterium | reverse complement strand
CCGAAGCTCCGCCTGAGCCCCGCGGATCTCCTCCTCCCATCCTTCGAAACCCTTCGGCAGGTCCAACTCGTGGTGAAGCGGGTTCTCCAGCAGCTTCAGGAACAGCCTGCCCTGGTTCGCCTGGAAGAACCACTGGTCCAGGATGACGATGTGTTGAGGGATCTTCCCGGTGTCGTCGTAGGCACGGACGGCGTCGATGAGGGCCCTCAGATAGGTGCGGACAACTTGCCGATAGGCGATTTCGTCCGGATCCCCAGAGCCGTCCAACCCCCTCACGTCGTGGATCCAGAGGACGCTGTAGTCCTTCGCCTCCTGCACCATCCGTGCGAACTCGACCTGAAACTGTTCGTTTTCCACGTAGAACACGCTGTTTCCGGGCCGGAAGGGCTCGGACACCGCGCGTTCCAGAAGGGAATTCAGCTCGGCCTGGGTATCGTGGTCTTCGGGCTTCAACACCAGCTGAAAGGGGAGGAAATGGAATCGGGTGTCCTTCCAGGTCGATTCCTCCCATTGACGGACCCCCTCCAGGGTGGTCAGGGCCTCCTGGAAGACCCACGAGGTGGCCCGGAGCCGATCCCGCGTGACGGGGGTTTGGGTGGAGAGCCATTCGTAGAACGCGGCGGAAGCCCGGGTCGCGAATTCCAGGGTGGAGTCGTTTCTCTTCTTCTGCCCCAGGAGGCGGTTGTACGGCAAGATGACCAGATCCAGGAGAATCTCCCTGGCCCTGGCCCAGGCCTCCACTCCCAGAGGCGTCGAACCCCCCACCG
The DNA here is from genome assembly GCA_050114895.1 of Gemmatimonadota bacterium. Classification (GTDB taxonomy): domain Bacteria; phylum Gemmatimonadota; class Gemmatimonadetes; order Longimicrobiales; family Gaopeijiaceae; genus JASFRP01. The sequence continues at coordinate 3,362 of JASFRP010000442.1, read as the reverse complement.
CGATCTCACTTCCGGAGGTTGCGATGGAGAAGGCCCGCTCCATCTCCCGGTGGTAGGCTCGGGTCTCCTCTTCCGGTCTCCGGGGCCCTCCATAGAGGTCTCCGGGGTCCGATGCCAGGTAGGCCCTGATCTCGTCCATATCCCGGGTGAAGAGACGCATCCCCTCTTCCCAATCCGAATCCCACTGGTCCACGAACGGTATGGTCAGCCGCGTGATCCACCGGCTCAGCTCCCGGGCGTTCTCGGTGGCTTCCACCAGCGTGGGGCCGGGCTCGAAGGGCACGGAGTGCAGCCTGGGTGCCTTGAGCTCCGCAAAGTCCTTCACAGGCCGGGTTCTCCCGACGAACCGCTGTCCCACCGGCAGCGTGAAGCCGATGGCGGTGGTGTGGTCCCGCCCCGGGATGTAGTCGAGACGGAGCGCTCCCCCCTTCACCAGAATCCCTCCCCGTTTCAGAGGGTGGATGAGGGAAACGAAGAAATCGACCTGGTTGTCCGGTCCGTTGTAGTCGGCTCCCAGGGCGAAGCGTCCCACCGGGCTGGCAATCCCAACCCGTCCACCCCAATCCCACCCGTCACCCAGGCTCTCATAGGTCCCCCTCCGGCCCCCATATGCGTCCAGCCTCAGGCCCAGGGCCGCGATGGCCGGGTTGATGAGGTCCCGGTACATGCTCCCGAACAGGTAGGTGGTGGTTTCATTGACCGCCCCCCGATGGACGCCCGCGGTGAAGCCCAGGGAATACTTCACGGAACTGGGAATCCCCATGGACGTGGTGAATCCGCCCCGATTTGGAGGCGGAGCCACCTGGGCGGAGAGGCCGGCGCCCTGGAGTGAAAGGGTCACCGCGGTAGCGAGGGCGAGCCTGCGAAGCCCGGACTGGCAGATCATTGCTGGACCTCTCGAATATTGGAGGGACACCATGGACGGCTCCCCGGAGCCGGCGAGGCCGCTGCCTGTCCTGGACCCATTGGCCCTGCTCCGGTAGATCGGTCCGATCGGTGCTGCACGGGGCGACGGCATGCTGTTGATGGCCTCTATGGAACCATCTGTGCCGGTACCGCCCGCCGCGTCCCCCGGACCGGGGGATGTTCCTGGCGGCCCGGCCGCGAAGATGGTGGAGGCGAGCCGCTTCCTATCCTCCGACGGGAAGACGGACGCCCAGGCTCAACCCGAACTGGTTCGACACATCTCTCATGAAGGAATACCTCACCTCGATGAAAGGCCGAGTGCCTCCGGGACTTCCGGCCTGGCTGCCCACCAGCAGGTTCAGCCCCCAGTCGTCCCCTTTGTACGTTTGCTCGCCGTCGTCCACGGTGAATTTCTGGTAGGCCAATCCCATGCCCCCGTAGGCTTCTCCGAAACTCGGGAGCCGCATCCGACCTATGAAATTCCCCTGAAACTGAGTGGCTCCACAGTCCGCGATGTCGCAGGAGGGCCACAGATACTCCCCCACCCCCTCCAGGACCAGGACGAAGTCTCGTTGATTGCGCAAGACTACGCCTGCCCGGGCTCCGAGGCCGGCAGCCGTACGCTGGCGGATTTCCGAGATCGTGCCATGAACACCCAGAATGACCTGGCCCTGCACCTGGGCGATGGGAACCAGGGAAAGCGCCGCACCCAGAGAGAGTGCGGCAAGGGACCGCTTCATCCGCTTCATTTGATTGCCCTCCGTCCTTTTCCGTTCGAGGAATTCTGGCCCACAAGGGCCGGTTAGCCAACGCTTCTGGTCGGCGCCGAACCCGGGCACCCGAGGGTTCCCGGGGAGAGCGCATGGTCTCTTGCACGGGGCAGCTTGGGTTCTCTGACGTCTCCCGGCGCTATGTGAGGCTTCTCCCGCACCGTGCCGGAAGGGGATCATGAACCGTCCGGCGTCTCCTGGCTCCGGCCCTGTGTCGAGGTTTCCCGCACCAGGGGAATGGAGAACCCGAGAAGAAAGCGCCACCGCCGCCGGAGAGTCCGAATCTCCGTCAGTTCTGGAATGCCCAGGCCCGTGGCCGTCGCCGCCGCGCCGGAAGGACCTTCCATCTTCCCCCGCACCTCTCCGTAGGTCGCACCCGCAGTGAGATCCACCCACCTGGACTCCAGCGAAAGGCCCCCACCTGCGTGGAAGCCATCCCCATTGAGGATGGAGCTGCCCACCTGGGATTCGAAGGAAAAGGGCGAGGGGAGGTCCCCGGAAGCAGCCGACGCGTCGCGGATCAGGCTGCCGTAAGCGGACAGGGCCTGACTCACCTGCCATTCGACCCCAAGCCCGATGTTGAAAACGGGCTTCAACTCATCCACGACCTCATAGGCGTACGCCTCCCCGGAGATCGGCCCAGGGATGGAGTCCGCTCCAAGGACCCGGTACCGTGAAACCCCTGAATACCACTCCCCTCCGAGATGAATTTCCCCCCGCGGGATCATCCACGAGACGCCGGCCCCGAGTGAGAAGGGAGAATGTGTTCTCGTCTTCAGGCCCTTTTCATGAAATAGGACCGCGACGTCTGCCGGTGACCCGGCCCCGGGCGTTTCGGGTCGGACGAACAGGTCCTCATATCGGACCGATCCGGATCCGAGAGGAGTGATCTCCGGCGTGGTGACGGTGAGGCCGACGTGAAAGCCGTTCCGCTCCACAGCCACCCCCCCCTTCCACACGAGACCATAGGAGCTGAACCGGTACTCCCGGAGCCTGGAGACGACCGATGCGTCACCGCCTCCGGTCAGCACTCTGTCGTTCGTTTCGACCCGTCTCGTGCGCCCCCGATACGTCATGAAGGTCGAGAGCCCCAGGCTCACCCGGGGCGACATCGGGCCGGCCCAGGTGATGCCCACCCACTTCTCATCCAGCTTCGATACCGTTTCCCAGGAGCCAAGGTAGATCTCCTGGCCTGGAATGTCCGGATAGAAATCCCCTTCCTCTTTCGACGTGGAGAGCAGGTTCGAATCGCTGTGTCGTCGCGTCAGAAAGGAGTAGGCGAAACGATGCCCCGGAAGAGAGGGAAGCGTGAACACCCCGGAGACGAGGCTGGGCAGCCCCCGAATCTTGACTTGCTCAATCTGATCTTTCTCGCCCGTGCCGGCCATCGCTTCGACCTGGGTCATCTCGAACGCCTCCGCCGTGAGTAGAAACTCTGGACGGAGGATCTGTGCCAATCGCCCCGGGTTGTAGAACACCGCACCCAGATCCGAGACCCCCGCGATGACTGTCCCGTTCAGGAGAGTCGACTTGTTCCCGAACTGGTCGGACCAGTGGTATTCGCCCTGTGCCGCGGTTTGGGAGGGATGGCCGATGAGGGCGAAGAACGCGAGGAAGAACCACAACGTTGGTTCCCACCACATGCTGGGGACTCTGCCCTTTTCACCGGACGCGCCGGACATTCAG
>JASFRP010000441.1:0-4143 GCA_050114895.1 Gemmatimonadota bacterium | reverse complement strand
TGGGCTTCCTGTGGGGATGGGCCATGTTCTGGACCATGCATACGGGCATCATTGCGGCCATCTCCATGGTCTTCGCCCGGTATCTGGCGTATTTCCTTCCCCTCGGGGCCGTGGGAATCAAGGTGGCGGCGGTCCTGGCCATTCTCTTTCTGTCGTGGGTGAATTATCTGGGGGTCAGGCAAGGGAGCAACCTCCAGGCCGCGTTCACGGCTGCCAAGGTTCTGGCCATCTTCCTCATGATCCTGGCGGGATTCCTGCTGGGGACCCCGGGAGGAGCCGGGACGACTCCCCTTTCCCAGCCTGTCCCGGCCCCGGCGGCCACGGGGCTCCTCGGGGGGGCCGGGCTGCAGGATTTCCTGATTGCCCTGGTGGCTGGGCTCTTCGCCTTCGGTGGATGGCACATGGTGACCTACAACGCCGAGGAGACGGTAGATCCCCGAAGGACCATCCCCCGCGCCCTCACGCTGGGCGTCCTCATCGTTACGGCCTGCTACATCGCCCTGAACGCCGTCTACTTCTACGTCCTCCCCCTGGAGACGGTCATCGGCTCGGACCGCGTGGCGGCGGACGCCGCGGATGCGGTGGTGGGTCACGGCGGCGCATTCATGTCGGCGCTGGTGGTGTTCTCCACCTTCGGGGCCATCTCCGGCATCATCCTGGCGGGCCCCAGGGTGTATTTCGCCATGGCCCGTGACGGGATCCTCTTCCGGTGGATCGGAGCGGTCCACCCCACCCGGAGGACCCCTCATCGGGCCATCTGGATCCAGGGGGTCTGGGCCAGCGCACTGGTGCTCACGGGCACGTATCGGGCTCTCTTCACCCGGGTGGTCTACACGGAATGGATCTTCTTCGGCCTCATGGCGGTGGGCCTCTTCCTCTTCCGTAGGCGGCTCCGCCGGGAGGGCCGATACCGGGTCTGGGGCTACCCTGTCGTTCCCGCGGTATTCGCGGTCTCGGCGTTCGCTATCGTGGCAAACCAGGTGCTCTCGGATCCCATGGAGAGCCTGGTGGGTCTGGGCTTTGTCTTTCTGGGTGTTCCGGTATATCTGATCTGGGCCCGGAGGGGATTTCGACAGGAGAACCACCCATGATCATCGACTTCCATAACCACTTCTATCCGCCGGAGTTCATCGCCGCGGTGCGGAAGGGCCCCAGCAACTTCACCGTCACCGACGACGATGCGGGCAACCCGGTCCTTCATTCTCCGGGGGACTACAACGTAATCGTGCCTGGCCACCGGGATATCGAGCACCGGATAGGGGTCCTGGATGAGGCGGGAGTGGGTATGCAGGTCCTCAGCTTCACTGCCCCGGGCACGAGCCTGGAGACCCCGGAGCGGGCGGCGGCCCTGGCCCCGGTCATCAACGATGCCCTGGCGAAGATCAAGGATGAGCGGAAAGACCGATTCACGGCCCTGGCTCACCTCCCCATGAACAACCCGCCGGCGGCCGTCCGGGAAGCGCAACGGGCTTTCTCGGAGCTGGGCTTCAGGGGAATCATGCCCTTCGGGAACTCCAATGGGGTCCCCCTGGCCGACGAACGAAACTGGGCCCTCTTCGAAGTGGTGAATGAGCACAAGGGGGTGATCTACATCCACCCCACCTACCCACTGGGTGTGGAGGCCATGACGGAGTACATGCTCATGCCGCTGTGCGGGTTCCTCTTCGATACGACGTTGGCGGCGGCCCACCTCGTCTTCGCCGGTGTGCCGGAGCGCTTCCCGAATATCAAGTGGGCCCTCTGTCACCTGGGCGGGACCATCCCTTATCTGGTGGAGCGCCTGGACCGCGGGTTCTATGCGTACGAACGCTCCAGGGAGCACATTTCCAGGCCTCCGTCCGACTACCTGAAGCACTTTTTCTACGACACGGTGAACTTCGATCCGAACGCTCTTCGCCTGGCCATCGATTTTGCCGGTGCGGACCAGATCCTGGCCGGGAGCGACTATCCCCACCTTATCGGAAGCCTGGAGAGGATGAAGGACAGCGTGAGGGGGCTTGGGCTGAGCCCGGAGGACGAGGGGAAGATCTTTGGGGGGAATGCCCGGAGGATCCTGGGGCTGACCTAGGCCAGGTTCATGTCCTGGATCGCGGTCCGCCACCGGGAGGACAGAGATGGGGGCCTCGTGGTGAGAGACCCTCGTGCATCGAGTGGTGGGTTGGGCCCTCTCCTCAGTCCACGTGGAGGATGATCACGGTGGTGTTGTCAAAGCCACCCAGGGAGTTCGCAGCGGTAATTAGGGATCGGCACTGGGATATCGGTGTCAGGTCGGCGGCCAGGGTCTCGGCGATGGCCTCGTCGGAGATGAGGTCATAGAGACCGTCGCTGCAGAGAAGGAGTCGGTCCCCGGATCGCAGGGCCACCGTGAGGGAATCGACTTCCACGGTTTCCCGGACCCCCACCGCCTGGAGAAGGACGTGCCGCTGCTCGTGGCTCTCGGCCTCCTCGGGGGAGAGCTGGCCCTGGGCCACGAGCTTTCCCACGAAAGTGTGGTCGGTGGTGATCTGTCGGAACTGTCCCTGGCTGAGATGGTAGGCCCTGGAGTCCCCGACGTGGGCAAAAACGGCGGCCCCGGGGAACACCAGCCCAGCCGTGGCGGTGGCACCCATCCCCTGGGCCGACGGATCCCGTCTTCCTGCCTCCAGCACCTGCCGGTTGGCGCGGTGGATCCCCTCGGCCAGCCACGACTCCAGCCCGTCCGTCTCGAGCCCTCCCAGGAGCTCCATGGCTCCGGCGGCGTGCTTCCGAAGCACATCGAGGGTGAGGGCGCTCGCCACCTCCCCGGCGGAGGCGCCCCCCATGCCGTCGGAGACGGCGAGGACGAGTGGCCTTTGTTCCAGAGGATGCTCCGATACGGATTCCGGAAGGTCCTGGTCCAGGCCCATGTCGAAGACGAGGAACCCGTCCTCGTTGTGATCCCGGCTCTCGCCAACATCCGTGAGTCCAGCACAGCTAACGGTCACTTTGAATCTCCCGCCGGTGTTGCCTTCTTGATCATTCTTGCCCCCTCAGGATGTAAACGGATCGGGTTCGTCCCTGGGGTTCGGGACGGTTCCCAGGCGAAGTCCATCGCCTTTCACGATCTGAGGCCGTCGTTGCCCCGGAAGATCCAGATAGGGGCAGGATGTCTCTTCGGGGTTTGCTAGCTCCATTTCCGGGGCCCCAGGCATGATCCAGCGGAGCTTCCCTCGCGGGATCCAGGGGCGAAGATCGAAATCCCAGGGATCGTTCTTGATGGTCCAGGCCATCTGGCCGGAAGGAGCTGCGAAGCTGAGGGATGTCTCACGCCAGGTTGCGGTGAGAGACCCCGGAGGCGGGGGCTCGCTGGAGAAGTAGACGATGGGGAAGGCCATCGCTCCGGTCTCCATGGGGAGGGACGAGACCACGACCACCATGGTGGGCAGCTCCAGGACCGCTGGAACGACAAAGGGCACGTCGGGGCCGATATGGGCGTCGAAATCACCCCCTCTGGGCGTCGAGTCACCCAGGGCCACCGCCCCGGTAAGGACTCTGAAGTGTTGGCAGCCCTCCGGCTCCCTGGCCAGCCCCAGCTCTCGCTCCTGCCACCAGAACCCGTTGAACCCGAAGGGATCGAACTGTCCCGTGAGGATCCCGCCGCAGAGCGGACATCGGCTCATGGGAACCAGGGGCAGGGCATCGAAGTAGGCGACGCGGGCCTGGTCCCTGAGCCTTTTCGCCTCGCCGCCGTCGATCCCCCGGTCGGGGTCCCCTTTGGCCCGCCACAGGGCATGCATCTCCCGATAATCAGCCAGAGCGCGATCCCGGGCCTCCTTGCTCATCCGCATCCCTCCGGGGTCAGTAGGGCCATGGTTCGATATTGTTGTCGTCGTAATACTGCTGGAGATTGTCGGTGCCCTCAATGATCTGAGCGTCGCCGTTCTCGTCAACCACGACATAATTCTCGTCGGGTTCGGGAGTTCGCCCCGGAGAGCCGTCGGGGTTCTTGAAGTCGTCGTTGGCCCCATGCTGGACCATGTCCTTGTCCGGTCCGTCGTAGTTGGCGGGGTCGTTCAGGGCGTCGTTCATGTCCTTCTGGAACTCGGGATCATTGGTGCCCCCCGGGTACTCGGTTCCATCGGCCTTCTTGGGGGAGCTGACGGAGTTGTCGGGGTTCTTGTCGTA
>JASFRP010000440.1:0-4149 GCA_050114895.1 Gemmatimonadota bacterium | reverse complement strand
GACCGGGGGCTTCTCGGGAGGTTGGAGGAAGTCGCCACCAGACGACGGGGAGGGGATCCCTCTTTGCCGATGCCGGCGGAGGGTGTCGGGGAAGGGGCTCCGGGAGGGCCGGTCCCCATTCAGGAACTCATGGCGGACCCGGTGGTGGATATCGCTGACCTCGCCCCGGACCTCGTGATGGCAATCGAGGACCTCATGCCGGATGTGATTGTCTCCATCGAAAGCCTGGCTCCGGATTCATCCGGAGGTTCGCCGATGAATCCGACCCTCGACGCCTTCGAGGACTGGCTGGACAAGCTGCAATGAAGATCGCCGTCGTCCACGGCCCCAATCTGCGTCTCCTGGGCCGAAGGGAGCCGAACGTCTACGGCTCTGCCACCCTCGAGGAGGTCAACCGGGAGCTGAAGGCCCTGGCCCTGGAGCTGGGGGTAGAGCTGGATTTCTTCCAATCCAACCATGAGGGAGAGATACTGGACTATCTCGAGTCCGCCTCGAACTGGGCAGGAGGGATCCTCATCAACCCCGCGGGGCTCACCCACACGAGCGTGTCTCTGCGGGATGCGTTGGCCGGTATCGGGGTCCCCACGGTGGAGGTCCATCTCTCGAATCCGGTCGCCAGAGAGGAGTATCGCCACCTTTCCTTCGTAGCCCCCGTGGCGGTCGGCACGGTCGCCGGTTTCGGGAAGAATAGCTATCTTTTTGGGCTCCGGGGCCTCGTAGGCCATCTGAAGACTCCAATCGGGTAGGGCGGCACCTGTATGGCGACGACCGCTGACTTTCGAAACGGGCTGGTCATGGAAATGGACGGCCAACTCATGACCATCGTCTACTTCCAGCACGTGAAACCGGGAAAAGGTGGAGCCTTCGTCCGGACGAAGTTGAAGAACGTGCTCACGGGGGCGGTTCTCGAGAAGACGTTCCGGGCGGGTGAAAAAGTGACGGACGTGAGACTGGAGCGGCGGCCCGTGAGCTACTCCTACACGGACGGGCATCTCTACCACTTCATGGACCAGAATACCTACGAGATGATCCCTCTCTCCGAGGAGGTCATCGGGGAGGATCAGCTCCAGTACCTGAAGGAGAACATGGAGTGCGAGGGCCTGGTGCATGAAGGGAAGGTCCTGAGCGTCGAGCTTCCGTTCTTCGTGGAGCTGGAGGTGACGGAGACGGACCCCGGGGTCAGGGGTGACACGGCCCAGGGTGGCACCAAGCCCGCGAAGCTGGAGACCGGGGCCGTGATCCAGGTGCCCCTTTTCGTGGAGATCGGCGATGTGGTGAAGGTGGATCGCAGGGAAGACAAGTACCTGACCCGGGTAACCTGATGATTGATCTCGAATTCGTGGAGAGCCTGATTCGTGCTCTGGACGAGAGCTCTCTCGACTCACTGGAGCTCGAACGGGGCGGAACCCGCATTCGGCTGTCCAAGAGCCCTCCCGTGTATCTGCCCTCAACCGACGGCGCGCCTTCCAGCGTCTCGGAGTCTTCCCCGACCGGAGGAAACTCGGGGGTTCCGGGCGGGGGGCGGCCATCCGGGGTGCAGACCCCCAGTGCCGAAGACCGGCCGGAGAGCCACGAGTCGCCTTCCGGACACCTGGTAGAGGTGGTCTCCCCCATGGTCGGCACCTTCTACCGAGCCCCCGCCCCTGACGCACCTCCATATGTGGATGTCGGGGCGCGGGTCGGGACGGGGAGCGTTCTCTGCATCATCGAAGCCATGAAGCTCATGAACGAGCTGGAATCGGAGGTGGCGGGGACCGTTGCCAAGATCATGGTGGAGAATGGCCAGCCCGTAGAGTACGGGCAGGTTCTCTTCCTCATCGATCCCTCATAGAAAGCGGCCCAGCCGCCCGGGCCTTCGGCCTCTCCCGGGAAGGCGTCGGGGGTCGGGCGCGTGTCGCTATTCGGCCCATCGGTCCCTCACGGAGACGGACAGGTGTTCAACAAAGTCTTGATCGCCAATCGGGGCGAGATCGCCCTTCGAGTCATCCGCGCCTGCCACGAGCTGGGAATCTCCACGGTGGCGGTCTACTCGGAAGCGGACAGAGAGTCCCTTCACGTGAGATTCGCTGACGAGGAGGTATGCATCGGGCCGCCACCGGCCTCATCCAGCTACCTCGACATTCCGCGGATCATCTCGGCGGCGGAGATCACCGGGGCCGAGGCCATCCACCCGGGATACGGATTCCTTGCGGAGAACGCCGAGTTCTCGGAGATCTGCACCAGCTCGGATATCGTCTTCATCGGGCCTACACCCGAGCAGATCCGGGCCATGGGGGATAAGGCCACCGCCAGGCGGACCATGATGGAGGTGGGCGTTCCCACCGTCCCCGGGACGGAGGGCGAGGTCAATGACCCCGCGGAGGCAGCGGAAGTGGCAGGGGAGATCGGCTTCCCGGTGATGATCAAGGCCAGCGCCGGAGGGGGCGGGAAGGGGATGCGGGTGGTCCAGGACCCCGGGAGCTTCGAGAAGCTCTTCCGACAGGCGCGAAACGAAGCCGAGGCCGCCTTCGGGGACCCCGGGGTGTACCTGGAGAAGTTCGTCTTCCGTCCCAGGCACGTGGAGTTCCAGGTCTTCGGGGATCGGTTCGGACGTCTCGCGCACCTGGGGGAGCGGGACTGCTCGATTCAGAGGCGGCACCAGAAGCTCATCGAGGAGGCTCCGTCTCCGGCCCTGACTCCGACGATGCGAGAATCCATGGGGGAGGCGGCAGTACGAGCTGCGGGGGCCATCGACTATGTGGGTGCCGGGACGGTGGAGTTCCTCCTGGACGAGATTGGACACTTCTATTTCATGGAGATGAACACCCGGATCCAGGTCGAACATCCGGTGACGGAGATGGTCACGGGGCTCGACCTGGTCAAGGAGCAGATCCGGGTTGCCGCGGGAGAGCCTCTCTCCTTCCCAGAGGGCCCCATCGCTCACCGAGGGCATGCCATCGAGTTCCGGATCAACGCGGAGGACCCCGCCCGGAACTTCGCCCCCAGCCCCGGACAGATCACCGTGTATCATCCTCCCGGGGGCCCGGGGGTCCGGATGGACACGCATATCTACACCGGGTATCACGTGCCACCCTTTTATGATTCTCTCCTGGGGAAGCTCGTCGTATGGGGGGACACCCGGGAGGAGGCTATCGCACGGGCCCAGCACTCTCTGGATGCCTGCGTCATCGAGGGTGTTTCCACCACCATCTCTTTCCTCTCCCGAATCATTCGGGATTCCCATTTCGTATCGGGCAAGGTGGACACCGGTTTCGTGGAACGGTTCCTGGCCACCGAGGGGGACCAACCATGAACGTCGATGTCTACTTCTCCCCCGAAGTAGTGGATGCACCCTCGGTGGAGGGGCGAACGGCGGTGGTGATCGATGTCATCCGGGCCACCAGCTGTATCGTGGAGGCAATGGCGAACGGTGCCCGGGGGATCTTCCCCACCATTCTGCCCGAGGAAGCGGTGAAGCTCGCGTCCTCTCTGGGGCGGGAAGACACGCTCCTGGGAGGTGAGCGGAAGGGGCTCAAGATCGAGGGATTCGATCTTGGGAACTCTCCGCGGGAGTATTCCCCCGAGGTGGTCCGGGGAAAGCAGATCGTCATGAGTACCACGAATGGTACGAGGGCTTTTCTTGCCGTGGAGGACGCTCGCCGGGTCGTCGCCGCCTCGTTCCTCAACCTCTCCGCCGTTGTCCGGACCCTCCAGGGAGTCCAGAACCTGGTCCTGGTTTGCGCCGGGAGACAGAACAGGTTCTCCATGGACGACGCCCTCTGTGCCGGGCTCCTTCTGCGGAAACTCTCGGAAGGCTCGGGGCTGGCCCTGGCCCTGGTGAACGATGCGGGACGCGCGGTCCTGGACATGGCTGAGAAATACACTCCCAGTGAGGAGTTCCTTCGGTCCACGGCGGGGGGCCGAGCCCTGGAGGAGATCGGAATGGAAGGAGACCTGGCCTTCTGCGCCGTCCTTGATCGGCATTCCATCGTTCCGGAAATGAGAGAGCGGCGCATCGGGTTGGTGGAAGGTCACTGAGTTTTCCGTCATGTGGTCCGTGGGCTCGGCTACGGAGGAGATGAAGTCGATGATGCCGGGACTGCTCCCATCCGCGAGGGTCGCTCCCTGGCCGCTGAGGTGTTCCAGAAAGGCAGACGGCTCATGTTGAGC
>JASFRP010000439.1:0-4149 GCA_050114895.1 Gemmatimonadota bacterium | reverse complement strand
TCTTCCGGCGGCTCCCCCGCCGGAAGATGACAAACTCGTCGACGGCGGGATGGTCCGCCACCAGGGAATGGGGGAGGGGCTGAATCAGCCAAGTGATGTGGATGCGGGGGAACGCCCGCTTCAGGGCGTTCACCACGGGGAGGACCTGCACCGCGTCCCCGATGGCACTCATCATCACGATCAGGATGGACCGGGGGGGATTCCCCACCCCTACCCCATGGCCGCACCCTCCAGGGAGGACCACTCCCGGTCCGAGAGGCGGAGGCCCGTACGCGCCTCCCACTTTCGCAGGGAGTGTTCCAGGCGCCGGACCATGGGTCCGACGGACGTGGACTTCCCTCGGGGGAGGACCTGGGCCTGGTCCAGGTCCAGGATGAGAGCCCGGGGAAACGTCCCTTCCCATTGCAGGAGGACGTTCCCTGCGTGCAGGTCCCGGTGTCGGAGCCCGGCCCGGGCCATGGTCCGGATCAGGGCACCGGCTGCCTTGAGAGCGTCCAGGCGCTCGGCGGCTCCGCCGGCCCCCTTCCGCCTGGTGTCGAAGAGAGCCTCCACCAGGTCCGACGCCTCGTCGACGTACTCCGTCACCAGATCCCCCCGATAGAACCAGCCCAGAGGGTAGATGGCCGCTGCCATGACCCTTGGGGTCGGAATCCCTCTCTCCCGGGCCTCCTCGCTCACCCGGGTTTCCTGGAGGGGGCGCGGGTCGCCCATCCTCAGGTAGCGGTCTCCCAGGAGGGCAGGGAGGACCCGTCCTCCCCTGGCGAACCTCTTTACGGCCCAGTGTTCGGCAGCACCCTGCCTCGTCTCCGGGGGGAGCTTGGCAGGGATGATGAAGACCGGCCTCCGTCCCTCCAGTATCACGGCGTTTCGGTCCGAAGCCGCCGCGGCGTGTAGAGAACCACCTCCCTCGAGGACATACCGAACCCAGGGCACGGCTTCGGTCCGGGTCAGGACCCGTGCCCCGGGGTGATCCAACTCCTGGAACCCGGGCAGGTCAGCCGTCACGGATCCAACCATGGGAGAGGCTTGCCGAAGACGCGAAGCCCACGGTCAGGTAATCCCTCCCTGGGCCCCTTCTCGGGTGGACCACCAGAGGAGCCCCAGGCCCAGGGCGACCATGGGGATGCTCAGGATCTGGCCCATGTCCAGGGGGAGCGTCGCCTCGAAGGGCACGTGACGTTCCTTCACGAATTCGATGAAGAAACGAGCGGTGAAGACCAGGGCGAAGAAGGCCCCGATGAGTCTGCCGTGAGGCACCTGCCCTCCGCGCCTTCGGTAAAGCGCGAGCAGAAACAGGAAGATGACGAGATAGGCCATGGCCTCGTACAGTTGAGCCGGGTGTCTGGGCACATTGTCGACTCGCACGAAGACCATGGCCCACGGAGCATCGGAGGGGAGGCCCAGGATCTCCGAGTTCATGAGGTTCCCCAGGCGGATGAACATTCCCCCGAGGGCCGTGGGAACCGCGACGCGGTCGAGAAGCCAGAGGTACGTTTGGTCCGGGTGTCGTTTCGTATAGATGAACAGCGAAATGAGGATCCCCAGCGCCCCCCCGTGGCTGGCCAGACCCCGGACTCCCTTCCAGAAGGCGAAGATCTCGATGGGATGAGCCAGGTAATACCCGGGCCGGTAGAAGAAGCAGTGGCCCAGGCGAGCACCTAGCATCGCGCCGGCCAGCATGTAGAAGAGGATAGGCTCCAGGTTCTCCTCCGGCTTGCCTTCCTTCCTGAACATCCACTGGGCGATATAGAACCCCACGCCGAAGGCCAGAAGCCATCCCAGGGAGTACCACCGGAGAGGGAGGGGACCCAGGTGGAAGATCACGGGATCGACGTCCCAGCGAAGCTGTGCCAGGATGGCCGCCGGAAGGCTGAATCCGGTTTCGAGCATGATGGTCTCTCATGGAAGTGCGCTTGACGAATCATTCCGTGTCCGCCGGAAGTTGGTGGGGAGGGGGTGGGTGAGCAAGGAATGACTCCTGCCCGAGACGTTTTGATGGGCCCCTCACGATGGATTCCCGCGGGCCGATGTGGGTGGTCCTCAGGTAGGGGGCGAGCCGGGTGAAAAATATCTCCCTCCCACTGGCTCTGGGAGGAAACCCATCTGGTGAGGGGGTGTAGACTCCAGGGTTCCCCGACAACCAGGGAAGGACAGACTCTCAAAGGAGGTTCCATGCGGCTCGTTCTCTACCTTCGTGCCTGCGGCGTTGCCCTGGCCGTTCTCGGTTCGGCGTTTGCCTCGGCCCAGGCCCAGGAGTGCTATCTGCGGCAGGGTGACATGGCGGCGGCGGCCCAACGCCCCAGTCCCCTTGGCGAGACCCTCATCACCCTGGGAGGGGAGGAGGCCAAGCTCTGCTACGGGCGGCCTTCGGCGAACGGGCGTGAGATCATGGGAGGACTGGTGCCCTGGGGTCAGCCCTGGCGCATGGGCGCCAACGAGGCCACGGCACTTCATCTTCCTTTCCCGGCAACTGTGGGCGGTGCGGAGTTGGAGCCCGGGAGCTATTCCCTCTATGCCGTCCCGGGCGAGTCGGAGTGGGAGATCTTCGTGAACGGGAACGCCGAGCGATGGGGGATCCCCATCAACGACGAGGTCACCGCCGAGAACATCGGGAGCTTCACCCGGCCGGCGAGTGCCACGGAGGAACCCGTGGAGCAGCTCACCTTTCGGTGGGACGCCCACGGCGCTGACATGGGACACCTGGTAATGGAGTGGGCGACCACCCGGGTCGAGATCCCGATTCAGAAGGGCGGAATGTAGCGAGCGGTTGGGTGGCGAGGTCTATTGGTGGGTGATCTTGCGCGAAGCACCAACACCCGGAACAACCCACTTGAACGACGGGAATCCTCTCATGATCCACCGTGTCCCCTTCGGATCGCTGGCCCCGCTCAGCGTCCTGGTCGCGTTGGCTTGTCACGGACCGCCGGGTGATGCCCCTGGTGAGGCGCCGGCCGCGTCCCGGGCTGAAGCCCAGGAGGCCACGGCAGGGGCCACCTTCTTTCGGGACGTCTCGGCCACCCATCTCCCGGGAGGGGTTCTGGATGGCCCGAGCATGGATGCGGCGGTGGCCGACATCGACGGGGATGGGGACCTGGACCTCGTCGTCGCCAACGAGTTCCGTCCGAACATCCTTCTTCTGAATGACGGGGTGGGGCGCTTCACCGACGCCAGCATGAGGCTCCCTCGAACCGAGCACGACAGCGAAGACGTGGGGATCGCCGATTTCGACGGGGACGGGGACCTGGACATCGTCATCGTCAGCGAGGATGACCAGACCAACGAGCTCTACCTCAATGACGGTGCAGGCGCCTTCACCGACGAAAGCGTCAGGATTCCTGTGACGGGGACCACCAATGGCCTGGCTGTCACTGACCTGGATGGAGACGGAGCGCCGGACGTGATCCTGGGCAACAACGGGCAGGACGCCGTCATCATCAACGACGGATCCGGCCACTTCCGGGACGAGACACAGGCTCGCCTCCCCGTCTCCCTGGACGTGACCCAGGACCTCGAGCTCGGAGACGTGGATGGAGATGGAGACTTGGACCTGCTGGTGGGGAACGAGGGGCCGAACGGTCTGTACATCAACGATGGTACCGGACACTTCACGGACGAGTCCCGGGCGCGAATCCCCCTTCGGGAAGCACCCGAGGAGACCCGGGAGGCCGATTTCGGGGACGTGGATGGGGACGGAGACCTGGATATCCTCTTTGCCAACGTCAGCGCATTCGTGGAGGGCGCCGATCCTCGGAATCGCCTCCTCATCAATGACGGCGAGGGTGTATTCACGGACGAGACGGATGCGCGCCTCCCTCCGGATACCGAGTCCTCCTTCGACGGAGACTTCCGGGACCTGGACGGAGACGGAGACCTGGATATCGCCACCGGGAACTCCGACACCGACCTCAGTCAACGCCGCATCGCCCCGGCCCTATTCCGTGCCTACCTGAACGACGGGTCGGGGCGTTTCACCGAGGCCACGCTCCAGGTCTTCGGGCAAGGGATCACGGGTACGGGGCTGGATCTGGAGTTCGGGGATTTCGACGGCGACGGTCTGGAGGACGTCTATCTCGCCAGCCGGGGGACGGCGGACCGGTTGCTCCTCAGGGTGCGGTAGAGGGCCGAGCCCAGGGGAGGAACGCCGTCACG
>JASFRP010000438.1:0-4171 GCA_050114895.1 Gemmatimonadota bacterium | reverse complement strand
CTTCCGATCTGGGAAAAAAATCACGAATTGGAGAAATCTCAGCCAGGACGGGAAGATGATGGGATTTCCCGGTGCGGGCACCTGTGGCTCGGGGCCAACCGATTTCGATGCGGCAGAGGGTGGTGGCTGAGCGGTGCCTACGCGGGCGTTGACGCATGAGGATGCACGTTGTTCATTCCCCTCTTCCACGGCGTGCCAGGAGGACCGAAGATGCCTGAGAAGAACCCCATGCCCGTCATGTCGCAGGGCGGTCGCCCCAAAGCAACCTCATGGGTCGTCCTGGGCTTCCTCTCCTTGTCATTCCCCGTTGCCTGTGTCGCACCCCCGTTCCGGGGATACCAGATCCAGGATCCACCGGAAGGCTTCCTCTATGACGACGACTCCTCCGAGGCCCAGGTGGTCTTCCCGGATCGGGAGATACTGAGCCACGGGGCGTGGTGGAGGATGAGCCCCGACGACCAGTACGCCAGCATCTTCATCACCAGATTCCGGGGGGCAGCGAGCGTGGAAGACGTGGAAGCCGCCAGGGACCGGTACGAGTCCGCCGTGGCCCGGTCGGGTGGTGGGGAGGTGACCCAGCTCCAGTTCCTCCGGATCGACGGCCGGGAGGCCTGGGGCTGGGAGGAACACAGACGGAATCGAGGGGAGTTGGCGGCCGTCGCCTATCGCACCGTCGTCCCGTACGACACCATGGCCATTTCCCTGGAGTTCTACTCCGACATGCCGGAGTTCATGGACCCAACCCTTCAGAAGGAAGCCCTGGCCTCGTTCGGGTATGGGAAGACCAGGGTCCTCTGGGAATGGTTGGTCCCGCTGGTTCTCCTCGGCGGGGGGCTGCTGGTGGGGTTCTTTAGACGGCTGGCCAGGCGTGCCGCGGGGCCCCTGGCCGCCACGGACTACGAGCTTCCCTCCATCCCCAGGGGCCAGCCGGGGGAGGCGGAAGGAGAGGACCCCGGCCGGTAGCGGGCCCATCCCTACTTCCGGGAGAAGCGCACTCTGTAGTCCGCAGTGGCTGGAAGGGGGAGGTTGCTTCCGCTCACCACGCTCACAACGGACACGGCAGGCTTCTTCGCCCCCCTATCCTGGACCGCGGCCCGGAACTGCAGCTGCCCCGGCGTCTGCGCCAGGAGGACCACGCGGTAGGTGGCCTCGACACCGGTGGGCGCAGAGAAGACATGGGTCCCTCCGGACCCCGAGAAGCCCGTGATCCCCTTCCCCACCACCTCCAGAACCGCACCCCCGAGCACCGGACCCGGCGTTTCGACGAATCCGGTGAGCTCACCCGGGCCGCTGGGCCCGGAGTCGCAGGCCGCCAGGGTCAAAGCCATGCCCACCAGCAGGACGAGACGCCTCATGAGGTCCCCCCTCCTTTCCTCCCACCAGCCCGGGATCCGCTCCTCATGTCCCCCATGGGCACCAGCAACTCCATCACCTCCTTCAGGTCACCGGCCATCGGGAGGCCCGGATTCCGAAGGAAGAAGGCCCTGAAGTCACCCAGATCGTACGCCCCGTTCCGGTTTCCCTCCCGGTCCAGATAGGATTTCTCGGTGAGGTCCAGGGTCGCACCGGAAAGCAGGAAGGATGAAGCCAGGCGCTCGATGGAGATCTCCGGATCCACTACGGTCAGGTCCAGGGAGAGGTCCGCCTCCAGGCCGATGGCATCCCGAACGTTGAAGGAGAGGGGGAAGACACCCCGTTCCATGGCAGCCCCGGTGATCCGACCGACAGGGTCCAGGTTCATTCCCTGGGGGAGGGTTCCGGACACCAGGCTCCAGGCCACGGGAGGGTTGGCGTTCTCCACCGAGAGCGTGAGGAGATGCGTGGTAGCGGCCGGGATCTCCTGGGACGCCGGGTTCGAGGCGGCGGAGAAGGTGAGCTCGAAGAGGGCCCCGGCCTGGAGCGGAGAATCCGCCATCCAGGTGGTGGGATTCGGGTGTCCCTCCAGAAGGCCCGTCCACTCCAGGAAGCCGAAGCCCGTTCGAGGCTCAGCCAGCAGAACGACGGTTTCCCCTTCCCCGACCCATCCGTCCTCGTCTCCGGGAGTGAACTCCACGGCACCGGGTAGGATGCCCTCCACCGGACTGATGAGGGCGATGTCCAGCTGGACCTCGCGACCTCCATAGGTGGCAGTGAACGTCTCCCCATTCAAACCGGTCTCGTATTCCCTCACGCGGGGCGCACCGTCGGCCCAGCCCTGGAAGCCCACCCGGATCCCCGGCTCGAACTCCTCCCCGGGGGCCGCGGCGATTACGTGGCCCTGAAAGGGAGCGGAGTCGAGGGTCCACTCCGGGTCCTGGGAAGTGATTCCATCCACCGAGATCAGGCCCCGTCCCGAAGGGGAACCCTCCGTCCTCATGGTCAGGAGCTGATAACCGGTCACGGCATGGAACCGCATGGCCTCCCCGGCCTGCTGGATATCCAGAAGGGTGATCCCCATTGCCGCGCCGTCGTGGGTCCAGGAGCCCGGCAGGGAGCCGGCGTGGATCTCCGTCCGGCTCGCAGATCCTGGAAAAGGATCACCGGCATCGCCCCGACCGCCTCCACTCCGGGCCAGATCATTCAGGCCATCGGCCTGTCGCAGCCAGACGCCCAACCGCCCACCATCGGCGTTGACCTCGTTCGAGGGCCACTTCTCGGCGACGGTGAGGGGGTCGATGTGCCAGACCAGCAGCCCGGGAGCCAGGAGGTTCTTGTCGAACCCCAGACGTTGACGATTCTCCAGAAGGAAATACTCCCCCGAGCCGTCACCGGAGTCGATGCGGTAGACCGTCCCGGAGGATTCCACCGGGGGAAGGGTCACCGAGCCCAGGTCGGTCCCGGGCGGGAGCGTCTCCACCTCCACCCACCCCAGGACGGCCTTGCTCCAGGCGGACATGTGGCAGGGGAGCTCGGGTGAAGCCCCGTTGCACCCCCAGGATCCCGTCCCCATGAGACCCCAGTTACCGATCCCGCTGTGGCTTGCGCTCACCCCATAAAGATCCGGGAGGCCGAAGCCGTGGCCCAGCTCGTGGGCGAAGACCCCGATGGTGTTGGGGGCGCTGGCGGAGCAGTTGGTCACTGGCTGGATGGTGTAATCCAGGATGCGGATGTAGTCGAAATCGCCGCCGGGCGCCCGGGGCGTGCGGGTGACGTATCCTTCGTTCTCCAGCACCGGCTGAGCCCACGCCCCGCCTTCGAAGAACGCCGAGGAGTACAGGTTCCACCGATGGGACCAGATCCGGTTCGGCCGATCCGAGGAGCTGCACTCCCCCCCTGGGGTGGGGTGCATGACCGTGAGCACGTCCACGTACCCGTCGTCATCACCGGAGTTGGGGATGCCGTCGGGACCGTCGTTGTCGAACTGACCCCAGTCCACCGACCCGTCGTCCAGGTGCTGTAGGACCTGCACGATGAACTCCCCTGTCCGGGCATTCTCTCCCAGCCCACTCTCGCCCGCCGTGACTTCCAGCCGAGTGAGAGCGGCCCGCTGCCACTCGAAGGTGACCCCGGAGAGGCTCACCAGCCCACCGGAAATCTCCGCGTAGAAATCCGGAACTGTCCCCGTGGCGCTGGGGTTGGCCTGGGGCCCGTCGAAGAACTCCCGCTGCATGGCTTCAGCAGAGTAGATGCTCGCCGGGTCGGGGGAATCGCTGAACAGGCCCAGGATAAGGGGGAAGCGAAACTCTCCCACCATGGGTGTCCTGTTCTCCCCCGCCGTCAGAGATCCGAGGAAGTCGGGTGCCAGGACGGTGGAGAGCGCAACTCCTTCCGCTCTCACCGGCGGGAGGTCTCGAAGTCCCAGTCCCCTCCGGATGAGAGCCCGTTGAAACCGGTAGGCGCCGGGGTCCCTGATCAGGAGGTCGTAATAGGCCTGGGGTGGCCGCGTCCCGTGGAGCTTCCCCCATAGCTCCACGTCCTGGGCCACCAGCCCACACCGGGGCAGGATGGAGAGAGCCAGGCCCCCCAGGAGGGCCAGATGGAGAGTCCGACGCATGGATCCGTGCTCTGAAGGGCGACGTAGACCGGCTGCAGTCAAAGCTATCCTAAACTCGGAGAAGGCAGGGGTTCCTGTACCCCCCCCTGCTGTGGCTCCTCACCCACCTCCCACCACGTAGAGGGGCTTGAACTCGGCCGTGAAGTGCCGCAGGACCGGCGCCTGGTAGGAGAACTCGAATCCCCCGATCCTGTCCCG
>JASFRP010000437.1:0-4173 GCA_050114895.1 Gemmatimonadota bacterium | reverse complement strand
CTCAAGACCCTGGACCTGGAGTCCCTCCACGGCTGGGGGATCTCCAAGCGGATCCAGCAGATGTCAGGCGGGGTGCTGGAGGTGGGGCAGGGATCGCTCTACCCGGCGCTTTACCGCCTGCGTGACCGTGGCCTCATCAAGTCGAAGTGGGAGATCTCGGAGGAAGATCGGAGGGTGAAGGTCTACGAGCTGACCCGGGCGGGCCGAGAGGCGCTGGCTCAGGAGCAGGCGAACTTCCGCCTCTTCGTAGGAGCCATGGAACGGGTTCTCGGGGGGACGTGAGGGAATGCCCGGGCGGGGGCGGAAGCCGGCATGGGAATGCGATGATCCTGTGGGGGAATGACAATGCACTGGATACGCAGGTTGGCGTGGCGGTTGGAGGTGCTCTTTCGCAAGGGACGGGCGGAGAACGAGCTGGACGAGGAGCTCCAGTACCACCTGGAGCGGGAGATCAGGGAGAGGCTGGAGAAGGGGATGACACCGGCAGAAGCCAGGCGCAGGGCTCTGGTTGAGTTCGGCGGGATTGAGCGCACCAAGGAACAGGTCCGGGATGTTCGGGGCGCCAGGGGATTGGACGATCTTCGGCAGGATTTACGGTACACTCTCCGCGGAATGGGCAAGAGCCCCGCGTTCTTCACGGCCGTGGTGATGACGTTGGCAGTGGGGATCGGCGCCACCGTCGCCATGTTCTCCATCCTGGACGCGGCGCTCTTCCGCTCCCAGCCCTACCCGGACCCGGACCGTCTGGTGGTGGGTCGGACGACATTCAGCGGAGATGTGAGCCAGTACGCCTCCTTCCCCGACTATCTGGACTACAGGGACGGGAGCGATGCCTTCCAGGTCATGGCGGCCTTCATGCCCCAGACCATGCCGGTTCCGGTCACCGGAAACGATAAACCGGACATGGCTGCCGCCAGTCTGGTTACGGTGGACTTCTTCCGGGCACTGGGGGTGGAACCTCAAGCGGGGCGCACCTTCATTCCCGAGGAGGCTGAGCCGAACGCGGCAGAGGTCGTGGTAATCAGCCACGGGTTCTGGCAACGATGGTTCGGTGGAGATGCGGACGTTGTGGGGAGCATTTTCAACATCGCCGGGTCCACCGTAACCGTGGTAGGGATCATGCCACCTGGCTTCTACTTTCGGTTTCCCGTCGATGCCTGGATCCCGGTGCGCCATGGCATGTGGGATACGGAGAATCGCCGGTCCCACTCCTGGCAGGCGGTGGGGCGGATGAGAGAGGGGATCACTCTGGAGCAGGCCCAGGCCCAGATCGACGTCATCAGCGCCCAATTGGCCGAAGGGTACCCGGATACGCACGAGAACAAGGGATTTCGCCTCACCCCCCTGGGAGAGGCGCTGGGCGAGGGATACCGCCCGGCACTGCTCGTCCTGATGGGGGCCACGGCACTCCTCCTCCTCATCGCCTGCGGAAATGTGGCGGGGCTCCTGATGGCACGGGCCACCTCCAGAAGGGTGGAGCTCTCCGTGCGCACCGCCCTGGGGGCCGAGCGGCAACGACTCGTTCGCCAGCTCTTCACCGAGAGCCTCTTTCTCGCCCTCGCTTCCGGTGGCCTGGGGGTCCTTCTGGCACTCTGGGTCCAGCGGATCATCCTGACGCTCTTCCCACTGGATCTCCTGGGGATCTCCGAAGTAGGGTTGTCCGGCCCCATGCTCGGCTTCGCGCTTCTGGCCTCGCTGGGCACCGCGCTCCTCTTCGGTGCGGCACCTGCCGTCACCGCGTCTCAGGCCAACCCGTCGGAGGACCTGAGGAACAGCTGGCGGACCACTTCAGGAGGCAAGGGTGGGCGAGTTCGAGGTGGGTTGGTGGCGGCCCAGGTGGCGCTCTCCGTGGTGCTTCTCACTGGATCGGGGCTTCTGATCCGTAGCTTCGTTCGGCTACAGACCGTGAATCTGGGTTTCCAGGCCGAGAATCTGATGACGGGCCACCTGTCCGTGGAGCCGCTCAAGTACGAGGATCCGGAGGCGTTGACCCAGTTCTTCCAGGGGGTGCTCGACGACGTGCGGGCCATGCCCGAGGTGGTGTCGGCCTCCTTCGTGGACAAGGTTCCCATCCGGCATCCGTGGACCAATTGGAGCGTTTGGGATTCCGAGAATCCACCGGATGAAACGCGGAGAGCTCCGTTGGCGTTCGCGCGCTTCGTTGCGCCCGGGTACTTCGACGTGATGGGCGTTCCGATTCTGCAGGGGCGAGACCACGACCGACGAGACGTGGACAACCCTCTACCGCCTGTGGTGGTGAACCAGGCCCTGGCCGAGGCCCTGTTTCCCCAGGAGGATCCCATCGGCCGTCGCCTGAGCGTCAACTTCATCATGGCCGAGGTGAGGGAATACGAGATCGTAGGTGTGGCGGGTGACATGCGTATCACGGCGGTGAGCCGGAGCCCCAGGTATCAGATGTACTTCGGCTACGACGAGATCCACCCCCTACCCTCCAACTCGAGGCAGCTGATGGTGAGGACTCAGGGGGATATGGCGAACCTGATACCTTCGATCCGCCGGAAGGTCAGGGAACGGGATCCGGACGCACCTCTCACCGAGGTATCGGCGATGACGGACGTCGTCTCTGCCTCCCTCACGGGGAACCGGGTGCTGGGTCTGGCCACGGCACTCTTCGCCGTCACGGCTCTCCTCCTCTCCATGACCGGCCTCTACGCGGTTCTGGCCTACCACGTGTCGCGTCGAACCCGGGAGATCGGCATCCGGGTGGCTTTCGGCGCCACCGGGGTCCACGTCATGCGCTCGGTGCTGGGCCGGGGGTTCGTACTGGTGGTGATTGGGCTCGGGGTGGGGTTCGCCGGCGCATTCGGGGTAACCCGCCTCCTCCAGGCACAACTCTACCAGGTTGGGAGCACGGACCCACTCACCTTCGTGTGTGTGGGCTTGGGGCTATTGGTCATTGGGGCTCTGGCCAGCATCCTACCGGCCCGACGCGCGACCCGTGTGGACCCGGTGCGGGCCATGCAGGTGGAGTAAGGTCGTTGACCCCGGAGGGGGAAGTGGCATCGTTCAAGCGAAGGACAAGAAGGTCCTTTACTTTAATGATCGGAGGTTACGCCCGACGACAACCAGCGGGAACGTCATGACCATGAAACGCAGGGACTTCGTCCGAATCATGCCCCTCGGGGCACTCGTCGCCAGCGAGTACTTGACCGATCCAACCCTCATGCACGGAGCCAGCCCAGGCGCTGCTCCCCAGCGGCCCTCCAAACAAGAGCCTCTGGGCCAGGAGCGAACCAGAGAGTTGTACCGTGACGCATTGGTGATCGACGCTCTGGTCACGACACGAGGCTGGAATGATGAATCGTGGCGAATCGCCACGGAGGCCGGGTACACGGGCCTCGGCACTTCGCTATCCTCGGGTAGCATGGAGGCCGCCCTCAGGGACCTGGAGGCGTGGAACCAGCGGATCGAAAGCGCCCCGGATCAATACGTCCGGGCTGACTCTGCGGAAGATTTCGCACGTGCCCACGCTACCGGAAGACTCGCGGTCCTGCTGGGGTTCCAGGATACGACCATGATCGGGGACTCCATCCAGAATCTGGACGAGCTGTACCGAGCAGGAACCCGCTGGATCCAACTGACCTACAACGCTCGAAATCTCATCGGTGACGGCTGCACCGAGCGGACGAATGCCGGCCTGTCCGATCTCGGAATCGAGGTAGTGGAGCGCATGAACGATCTAGGCATGATCGTGGATCTTTCGCACTGCGGCCACCAGACGACCTTGGACGGCATTCTGTTCAGCGACCCGGGACCCTGTTTCACTCATACGACGTGCGAGGCTCTCTACCCGTCCCACCCGAGGTCGAAGACCGACGAAGAAATCCGTGCGATGGCGGAGAAAGGTGGCGTGATGGGCGTTGTCGCACTTGGCTACCTGGTTGGACCGGATCCAGGCGGCGAGACGACCATCGATACGTTCGTCGACCATATCGACCATGTCGTCAACATCGCAGGAATCGACCACGTGGGCGTGGCATCCGATTTTGTGATCCAGGGGATCTCGTCTTCGGCGACCCGTGAAGACTGGTACGAACCCCGACTGGAGTCCTTCAAACCGTCCTACCAGGTACGGTGGCCTCCCTGGATCCCGGAGTTGGACTCGCCGGAAAGATACAGAACGGTGGCAGAGATCCTTGACCGCCGCGGCTA
>JASFRP010000436.1:0-4173 GCA_050114895.1 Gemmatimonadota bacterium | reverse complement strand
TCTCCTCGTGGGTGTACCCCTCCACGTCGTGAAGGGTGAGGACCTGTCTCATCCCGTCGGGCAACTGGTCCATGGCCCGCTCCAACCGATCCCCGAGAAGAGCATCCCCCTCCATGGCCGCCACAGGCACCGCCTCGGGCATGGGGGCTTCGCGCTTCGTCCTGGTGTCGGCCTTCCGAAGCGCCTGGAGGGCCGAGTTCACCGCGATCCGGTGGAGCCAGGTGGAGAAGCGCGCGTCACCCCGGAATGTCGGAAGGGCGCGGATGGCCCGAATCCAAGCCTCCTGGGCATAATCCTGGGCAAGGTCATCATCGCCAGCGATCCGCCGGACCACGGCGAAGACCCGCGGCGAATATCGCTCGTAGAGGGCCCGAACGGCCGTGCCATTCCCATCACAGGCTTGTCGAATGATCTGGGCTTCGGTCATTCTTCACCCTTCTTGGGTCCACCGTTTTGATCCGTACGGGGGCCACCAGGGTTGCCTGATGCCTGCCGGATCCTTTCCGGTTTCACCGGTTCCAGCGATAGTAGAACCCTGGGAGGGGGATGAACCGGTCGCTGGGTGGAGTGTCGTCTAGTGGGTCTCTACGACGAATCCACAGGGCGCGATTCAGGCTGAGGGACGCTCCCAGGTAGTGAGCAGCGTCCAGGTTCCAATCCACGCCGATGGGGGCCCGGGCCACGAGGGCCACGCCGGATCGCTCGCCGACTGCCTGGGATGGTCTGACGACGGTCCAGAGGCCGATGCCAGAGAAGGGACGGAAGTCTCCGGGCCCGAAGTACTGTTTACCGACCACGGAGACGGAAAGGTCACGGAATGACCAAGTGCCCACGTTCAGCTCGACGCTCCGATCTCCCCACCGGTATTCCACGATGAAGCCGATGAAGCTGATACCGCCGAAGCTGATGCCCAACCGGAGATCCTCGGGCCCCGGACCGTCAAGGTCCAGGGCGCGAGCTCCCGGTGGTGAGAGGAAAGCCAGGGCCATTACGGCGATCTGCAGGGCGATGAGCTTTCGCATGATCTCGAAACAATACCGCCTTCCCCGCTCCCGGTGCCAGGCAGTCGTTCCGATCCGCGGGCTACCCGGGCGCGAGGGGCGGGGATGGGAGGGCCGCTCCCGGCCACCAGAGCATCCGGTCTTGCCGACCCGCTCCGGGCACCGACGGGCAGTCCGGCGGTTTGCGGCCTTGCTTCTGACCCTGGGGTCGTGGGCCTGCGAGACGCCGGATTGGCCGGCTCAGCTTCCGGGCTCTCTACCCGAACGCCTCCTCACCTCCCTCCACCCGGAGGAGATAAGGGTTCTCACTCTCGGCCCGGGGGTGGCCTTCTACGGGCTCCGGGTGGACGAAGGACCGTGGGCCATTCACCTGCTCCGGGTGGATCTCGCCCGGTGTGACCTGGGCCTGGAGGTGATTCGGGCTCCGGAGCAGGGAGACCTCCCTGGTGGGCGAAGCCGAGTGACGGATCTCCCCGGTATTCCCAGCCCGCGGACCGTCGGCGCGGTGAACGGTGATTTCTTCACTCCGGAGGGCCTGCCCCTGGGGACCGAGGTGGTGGGGGGGGACGTGCGTCGAATCCGGGATCGCCCCGCCTTCGCCTGGCGCCCGGGTGAGCCTCCATGGATGGGAACACCTGGCGCCGAGGGGGATTCCGTCCTCTTCGTGGGGTGGAGGATTTCCCGGAATGAGCCGGACGGCGTGTCCCAGGTGGTGGGTGCGTTCCCCCACCTCTTGGCGGGGGGGAGGCGAATTGGCGACCTGTTGGTGAGTGAGAACCCTTCTTTTGCCGCCGCCCGCCACCCTCGGACGGCCGTAGGGTTCGATTCTCCCCGGCACCTCCTGTGGATCGTCGGGGTGGACGGGCGTCAGCCGGGGTACTCCGATGGAATGAGCCTCCCGGAGCTCACCGGGCTCCTGGAAGCCATGGGGGCGACGGACGCAGTGAACCTCGACGGCGGTGGATCGACGGTCATGGTCCTCCGGGGCACCCCGGTGAGCCGCCCCTCGGACGCAGAGGGGGAACGGCCCGTGGCGAACGCCCTCGCTGTAGTACGGGATCCTGCCTTGTGCGAGGTCCCCGACGTCTCCGAGTCTCCCGGGAGCCATCCCGCCGGGCGCTGATGGGGGTCACCGATCCCTCAGGGCTTCCAGGATTCGCCCGCCCAGCACATCTCCCAGAAAAGCCACTCGTAACGGCTCGAGATGAGGAATAGATTGGTGACGTGGTCTCGCTTCTCAGGAGTGACTCCGGCGCCCAGAGCGTCCACCTCGCGCCGGAGCCAATCCGCCGCCTCAGCGAATTCCTCCGAGGCGTACTGGTTGATCCACTCCACGTACCGCTGTTCCTCCGGAGGGCGCACCTGGGCCAACCGCTGGGCAAGGTACACGTATCCCCAGGCACACGGGAGGAGTGCCGCGAGAAGGTCCAGCATGTCCCCGTCAGCGGCGGTCCGGACCAGGAAGTCCGTGTAAGCCCGGGTTGTCGGCCACATGGGCTCCTCCTCCAGATCCGCCAAAGTCAGACCGAACCGCGCGGCGTACTCCCTGTGAAGCGCCATCTCGGTATTCAGGGTGAGGTTCAGGACCGCCGCGTACCAGGACATGGACTCCAGGCGAGTGGCCTTTGCGGTAGCCCATGCGAAGACCCGGGCGAACTCCTTCAGGTACCGATAGTCCTGCAAAACCCAGCGCTTGAAGAGCGATTCGTCCAGCGTTCCGTCTCCAATGCCCTTCACGAAAGGGTGCTCCCACTGAGCGATCCAGATGGGCTCCGCCGCCGCGTACAGGTCATCCGTCAGGCTCATCTCTTCATCTCCCAGAGCAGACCCGCTGAGGGGAAGTCCAGCGCAGGCGATCCCGTCAGTCGATGCCGGGCCCCTCTCTCAGCTCCACCCCCGAGAGTAGGCCAGCAACAGACCTCAGGGAAGGGGATGGAGCGAACCCGGATGGAGCGGATTCGCCGCGCCCAAGGGGAGCGCGCCCCCCCCCGAGACTCGGGAATGCGGCGCTCGCTTGAGGCCGCGCACGGAGCGTCGGTAGATTCCATGCAGCAGTGTAACCGTCCGGCGCCGTGGCGGTCCCCCGTTCCGCTGTCGGATACCCTGATCCGGAGACCCAGCCGAGAAGTGGAGTGCTCCATGGCTTGCCGACCCATTGTTGGCCTCACCCTCCTCATCCTTCTCCTCTTCGGCTCCGCCGCGGCTCAGGAGAGGGGTTTTCAGCCTGAGGACTACTACAGGATCGTCACCGTATCCGAGGCCGTGGTCTCCCCTCCAGGCACGTTCGTGGCCTTCACCGTCACCACCGTCGTGGAGGAGGCGAACACCAGGCATCGGGCCGTGTGGCTCCAGCCCCTTCGGAATGGGCGGCCGGACGGGGAGCCCTTCAGCGTCACGGACCCTACCGAGGAATCCTCCTCTCCCACCTGGTCTCCCGACGGAACCCTCCTCTCGTTTTCTTCCAGAAGAGGGGAGGACCCGAACACCGTATGGTTCCTTCGGGTGGAGGGTCCCGGGGGGGAGGGTTTCCATATCCAAGGCGTGGACGGGGCTCCGGTCTGGTCGCCGGACGGAAACTGGATCGCCTTCACACGGCCCCCCAGCGGGAACGAGGAAGGTGAAACGCCCCGGGAGGGTTGGGTAGCTCCGGATGCGATTAGCCACACCCTGGATCCGGAGCGTTTCGACGGACGCGTGATCACCTCCATGCGCTACAAACGGGACGGAACCCTGACCCTTCGGCCCCACTACTCCGTGATGGAGAAGCGACAGCTCTTCGTGGCTCCGGCCCAGGGCGGGTCGCCCGACCAGCTCACCTCCCTGAGCTTCGACGTGGGTGCCGTGGAGTGGTCGAGAGACGGACGGCTCCTCTTCTTCACCGGAGATGAGTACGAGGACGACGAGCTGAATACGGAGAGCACCGGCGACCTATGGGCCATTCCCTTCTCCGGAGGGCCTGCCCGGAGGCTCACGACGAACCCTGGGACGGAGTCGGATCCAGCCGTTTCTCCAGGAGGAAGACGTATGGCGTACCGGTTCAGCGAAGCCCGCGGGTCCGAGACGGATCTCATCGTGGTGGAGCTGGGGCCCGACGGGAGTTTCCGAGGCTCACCGCTGAACCTCACCGGCGACTGGGACCTCAACCCGGGATCGCCGGAGTGGAGCTCCGATG
>JASFRP010000435.1:0-4174 GCA_050114895.1 Gemmatimonadota bacterium | reverse complement strand
GCCAGGAACATCCACGGCCGCGCTCCGCCTTCTCCCAGGTACTTCCAGGCGTCCCGCTGGGTGAGGTCGCCCACCTTGAACGCCAGGTAGATGAAGAGGACCACGGGGACCAGCTTGGCGAGGGGAGCGAGCACGTCCATCTCCGGCTTCCGCCCCATGGACCGCGACGTGATCATGGACTCGAACACCACCATGGGGAATCCCACCGACACCGCGGACAGGAAGAAGAGGAGGGGCAGGATCGGCGTCCACCACAGGGGATGAACCTTGGAGGGGGCGATGACCATCAGCCCTCCCAGCGAGGACTGGTGCAGGGTGGAGAGGACCACCCCCAGGATCACGAACACGAACATCACCCGGCTCAGGGTGCTGTCGAGAACGGCAAGAACCCTCTCCAGGGCGCGTTCCGCCCCGGGAAAACGGGGAAGGCGGACCCTCCCCCGGAACCGCTCGACCACGATGGGGAGGAACTCGATGTAGAGCACGGTGAGGTAGAACATGACGCACATGCCTACCTCGAACAGGACCGAGTGTCCGGACCACATCATGGGGAGCATGGGGTGCCACACGTTGTAGTAGCGCCCCAGGTCCACGAGCAGGCCCAGGACCACGAAGGTGTAGCCGAGGAGGGCGGTCAGCAGGGCCGGCCGCACCACCGTCTCGTAGCGTTCCCGATGGAAGATGTGGGCGAGGGCGGCGGTGGTGAACCCGCCCGCGGCCAGGGCGACGCCGCTGGCGACGTCGATGGCGATCCAGATTCCCCAGGGGAACTGGTTGTCCAGGTGGGTCACCGCCCCCAGGCCCCAGATGAACCGGGCCGCGGCGAACCCCAGCCCCACCGCCATCAGCGCCAGCATGACCCTCACCCCTCCCGTGAACAGGGGCATACCGGTGGGGGCGGAGCGGACGTGGCCGCCCGCCTCGGGCCCGTGTTCCGGAGGGCTCACCACGGGAGCGACATGAACGTGGGTGCTCACGACGCCTCCCCCTCTTCTTCCTTCCTGGGCCTGAACAGCCGCATCATGCCTCCCAGGAAGGCGAACCACGCGAGGGGGGCCACGAATCCCTTGAACACCCCGTGCTGGATGGTCTCGGTCAGGCGCGGCGGCGCCTGGGCGCCCAGGACCGGCATCCCCAGTTCCTCCATGGGATGGCTGGAGATGTACAGCCAGGAGGTCCCCCCTACCTCGTGCTCCCCGTACACGTGGTCCAGGTACTTGCTGCCGGGCTCGGAGATCTTCCGGTGGGCCAGTTCCAG
The DNA here is from genome assembly GCA_050114895.1 of Gemmatimonadota bacterium. GTDB lineage: Bacteria > Gemmatimonadota > Gemmatimonadetes > Longimicrobiales > Gaopeijiaceae > JASFRP01. The sequence continues at coordinate 2,916 of JASFRP010000435.1, read as the reverse complement.
GAGTTCGCTGCGCTTGGCGAAGACCAGGCACTGGGGAGGGCAGATCTCGACGCAGGCGGGGATGCCGCCCTTCGAGGTCCTCTCGAAGCAGAAGGTGCACTTGCGGACCTCGGGGCTGAACGGATCCGCGTATTCATAGGCCGGAACCTGGAACGGGCATGCCACCATGCAGTACCGGCATCCCATGCAGCGCCAGGGATCGTAGGTGACGGCGCCGTTGTCCTGCTTCTGGAAAGCGGTCACGATGCAGGCCGAGGCGCAGGCGGGATCCCCGCAGTGCATGCACTGGGCCTTGACCCAGACCGGCCGCCCCCCGTTCTGGTCGGCGATGTACTGGTTGACCACGGTGTAGTTTCCGGCGTCCGGACGGCGCCGGTCGTCGAAGACGGACTTGTCCTCGAAGGTCTCCAGGGGGCGGACGGGGAGGTGGTTGGCCTGGTTGCACGCCCACTCGCACTTGCGGCAGCCGATGCACTTGTCCACGTCCACGAGGACCCCGTAGGGGTCTTCGGGAACATGCCGCGAGGTCGAGGCCCGGGCCGGTTTACCGGCCAGGACCGCTCCCAGGGCGGTCATGGATCCCAAGAAGTCTCGGCGTTTCATCGTCAGTCACGCCCGCCGCCGGGAACCGGCCGGACCGGCGTGCCTCCTTTTTCTATACCGGCATTCTAGGCCAAGTCTTTAAGGGATATGCGATTGGAAATCTGAATATGGCAATTCAGGTGCGGCGCCGCACCCCTTTCAAACCTACAATGCAGGTCGCTGTTTTTCCGGGAGTTCGTTCTCCGGGAGGTTGTCGGAATGCAAGTCGCAAGGACGGTGGGTTCGGAATGGAAAGAGCACGGTTCTTCCCGGCGGGGTGACCTGTTGTCCGGGGGGGGTGACCGTCGGCGGTTCCGGGTAACCCTCTCCGGTCTGTTCACGGCCGCCTTCCTTCTCACCCTGGTTTTCCGCGCGTCCCCCGCCGTCGCCATCGACAACGAAACCTGCCTGGAGTGCCACGGGGATTCCGGCATGGAGACGGAACGGGGCGGGAAGACGATCTCCCTGTTCGTGGACGCCAAGGTGTTCGCCAAATCCGTCCACAAGGACCTCGACTGCGTCATGTGCCACATGGACGCCGACGTCGAGGACCTTCCCCACCCCGAACGCATGGCCCCCGTCTACTGCGGAAACTGCCACGACGACGCCCAGCTCGGCTTCGACGCCGGCGCCCACGGCCAGGCCCTGAACCGGAAAGAGCCGTACGCCCCCCACTGCTACGATTGCCACGGAACCCACGACATCCAGTCCCCGGAGAATCCGGACGCCAAGACCTACCACATGAACGTCCCCGTGCTGTGCGGGGGGTGCCACCGGGAAGGCGCACCGGTGAGCCGCGTCTACGACATCGGCGAGCACAACATCGTCGAGAACTACAGCCAGAGCATCCACGGGGAAGGCCTGTTCAAGAAGGGACTCAAGGTCACCGCCACCTGCGTGGACTGCCACTCCTCCCACAAGATCCTGCCCCACACCGACCCCCGGGCCTCGATCTCCCCCCGCAACATCGCGGCCACCTGCATGAAGTGCCACTCGCGGATCGAACAGGTCCACACCCAGGTCATCCGGGGAGAGCTGTGGGAGAAGGCCCCCGGGGCCATTCCCGCCTGCACGGACTGCCATCTTCCCCACAAGGTCCGCAAGGAGATCGTGAGCCTCACCATCTCGGACCGGGACTGCATGAAGTGCCACGAGAAGCCCGACGTGTTCAAGGTGGCGGACGGGGACACCCTGTCCATGACCGTGAGCAAGGACACCATCGACCGGTCGGTGCACGAGAACATTCCGTGCGTGAAGTGCCACTCCGACATCGACCCCCGCCTCCACCGCCCGTGCGAGCCGGCGGGGCGGGTCCAGTGTTCCAACTGCCACGCCAAGATGTCCGAGGAGTACTACGCAAGCGGGCACGGGCAGGCCTTCCTGAAGAAGGTGGAAGGCGCTCCCTACTGCACCACCTGCCACGGGGACCACGGGGTCAAGTCGCACCTGGACGACGAGTCCCGGACCTACCGGGCGGCGGTGCCCCAGCTGTGCGGCGATTGCCACCGCCAGGGCGGCGCCGCCCCCAAGGCGGCGGATCTCCTGGAGGTCAACGCCTTCACCGACTACTCCAAGAGCGTCCACGGCCGCGGCCTTACCGAGAAGGGCCTGCTTCCCAGCGCCATCTGCATCGATTGCCACGGCGCCCACCTGATCCTGAACCACAAGGACAACCGGTCCAGCGTCTTCGACAAGAACATCCCCGCCACCTGCGCCACCTGCCACGAAGGCATCTACAAGCAGTACATCAAGAGTGTGCACTACTCGATGGAGAACGGGGAAGAGAAGCTGCCCAACTGCACGGACTGCCATTCCGCCCACACCATCTCCGAGGTCAAGCAGGACGCGTTCATGGCCCAGGTCACGACCCAGTGCGGCTCGTGCCACGAGCACCTGGCCGAGAGCTACCTGCAGACCATGCACGGCAAGGCGTACACCCTGGGGTACCTGAAGGCGGCCAAGTGCTCGGACTGCCACGGCGCCCACCTCATCCAGAGCGTCACCGACCCCGAGTCCAAGGTGGGCTTCCGGAACATCGTGGAGACCTGCCGTCAGTGCCACGCGGACGCAAGCATGCGATTCACCGGGTACCTGACCCACGCCACCCACCACGATCCGGTGAAGTACCCCATCCTGTTCTACACCTACTGGGCGATGACGGCGCTGCTCATCGGGGTGTTCGCCTTCTTCGGGATCCATACCATCCTCTGGCTGCCCCGCTCGTTCCGGCACATGATCCAGCGGCGGAAATCCGCCGCCGCCGAGGAATCGACGTACCACATCCAGCGCTTCACCCTGGCCCAGCGCTTCACCCACCTCTTCGTCATCATCAGC
>JASFRP010000434.1:0-4177 GCA_050114895.1 Gemmatimonadota bacterium | reverse complement strand
CATAACGGTGGCACAACCAGGAGAGCATCCGGATCGGGGAGAATCGGTCGAACGTTCGGGAGGTGATCATGATGACGCTGGGGCGCCAGTCCCGGGGTGGCGTCTTCTGGAGCCGGATCTGGAGGTACCGCGTCAACTGGGTCATGACCCCATGAAAGATGGCCGAGAGGTCATCCACCTCGTCTCGCCGGGTGACCCGTATGGTCCGATACAGCGCGGCCATGACCACGATGGCCAGGGCCGCATAGAGCAGGTCCATCTGGAACATCAGGAGGAGACACAGGATGGCTCCCCAGAAGCTCAGGTACCACTTGGACCGGAAGCTGGGACGGTAGGAAGGGCGTGCGGCGAAGTGTTCCAGAAAGGAGATGGCACAGAGGGCCCCGTAGGTCACCATGAAGAACATGGACACGATGCGGGCCACCAGGTTCACGTTCCCCAGTGTCACCGTGACGAGGGCAATGGCGGCGGTGACGAGGGTGGCGTTCCTGGGCTCGTTGGCCTCACCGATTCCCTCTGCCACGACGGGATTCAATCTCCGGAAGGGGAGAATCCCATCCGAGCCCAGGGCCTGGAGTGTCCGTGGCGCCACCAGGATCGAACCGATGGCGGAGGAGAGGGTGGCAGCCGCCAATCCCAGGGGGATGATGGGCCCCCAGAGGGCGATCCTCCCCATGACCAGCTGGTCCGAGTCCAGAAGCTCAGGGGGAGCGGACACGGCCAGCTTCACGACCACCAGGACGTATACCAGGATCCCGGTCAGGGTGGCGGAGATCACCCCCAGCGGAATCGAACGGCGGGGGTTCGCCAGATCCCCGGATAATCCGACACCCGCTGTCATCCCCGTGAAGGCGGGGAAGACGATGGCGAAAACCAGGATGAAGGGGTCGGAGTCCTGGAGGCCACCGAACAGGCTCACCGATTCCACGGGGGCTCCCTCCACGGGGGACCCCATGAAGAAGAAGAGCAGAGAGAGAAGCAGGATGGCGACCACCACCCAGAGTGCCTTCACGCCCATGTTCGCACCCCGGGTGAGCATGAGGGCCGCCAGCCCAACCGTGGCCGGCAAGGAGACGACCCTGGGGTCCCACCCGATCCCCCATGCCGTCTGAGCCCACGCCGCCAGTGGAGAGAAGGCCTCAGCGAAGGCGATGAGGTAGAAGGCCACGGAGATGGCCTGGGAAAGGAAGAGGGAGATCCCGATGGCCCCCCCGATGGTGGACCCGAAGGATCTGGAGATGATGAAATACTCTCCTCCGCCCTCTACCCTCCTGTTCGTGGCGATCTCCGCGATGGCCAGGGCCGTCGGGACCGTCACCATGTGGCCCAGGAGAATGATCAGGAGAGCCCCCAGGAGGCCGGCGTTTCCCACCGCATAACCGAAGCGAAGGAACATCACGGCCCCGAGGATCGTGCTGATGCTGGCCAGGAACACGGGGCTGGTGCCGAAGCCGTGGCCGCGGGGGGAGGTTTCTATCGTGGCTTGGTCGGGCACGGAGCAATCCCTCCATGAAGAACGCGGTCCTCCGGGGCAAGCTCTCGTGGCGTTCCGAGGGCGATTGATGCCCCGATGCCCTATGAATCTCCGAAGACTGTCAGGGTGAGCGCAACGGTTGGTGGTGCCGGGTTCCCCGTCCGCCGGCCCGGACACGGCCGCGTCGAGGTCCCTTCTACGGCCTTTCGAGGGAGCGGAGGCGCCGGGAACGATTCAATGTCCCCTTGATCCTCTCATTACTTTGGACCCCATGGCAGCCGACAAGTGTCATTCTCAAAAGGAGAATTCTGGTGGACATGGCCAATCCAGCATATGGATTCAAGCGAACCGTTCCCGTCCCCGTGGAGGAAGCCGACCGGCAGGTCCGGGAGGCCCTGCAGGCGGAGGGATTCGGAATCCTCACCGAGATCGACGTCAGAGCCACCATGAAGAAGAAGCTGGACGTCGATTTCAAACCCTACATGATCCTGGGAGCCTGCAATCCGCCCCTGGCCCATCAGGCCCTCACGGCGGAGGAGGACATCGGACTCCTCCTTCCCTGTAATGTCGTGGTCTACGAGGGAGAGTCTGCCGGCACATCGGTGGTGGCGGTCATCAACCCCACCGTTCAGCTCGGGATCACCGGCCGCAACGACATCACTCCCCTGGCAGAAGAGGTAGGCACGCGGTTGAGGCGGGCTCTCGACGCCATTTGACGAACCATCACCTCATCCACGATCCCGGACAGGAAAAGACTGACCCGGCGAAGGGGCCCCTCCGCCGGGTCTTCTTCTTCCATTGACACTGCCGATCTCCCATGTTGCCGGGAGATCAGGTCCGCTCACCGGACCCTCTCCTCGGAAAGCGCGTCCAGGACGACGGCAGCCTCGAATCCGGCGCCCTCCAGCTCACTCTTGAGCCCCTCCGCCCCCTCCCGGAGTTGAAAGCGACCCAGCCGCACCCGGATCAGCGGATCCTCCGGCACCCTCACCACCCGAGGGTCGAACCCCGCGTCTCGGAGTCTCTCGGCCAGGGAGAGGGCGCCATCCAGGCTCCGGAACGCGCCCGCCTGCACCGAGATGGCACCGTCTCCTGCAGGGGGCGTGGGATCCTCGGCCCCTGCGACGGACTCAGGGCCCAGGGCTTCCACTTCCGGTCCTCGTTCCCGGAGCCACGCCTCCGCCACCTCCCGTAGGGGGCTCGAAGGGTACCCTCGAAGCAGGGCCGTATACTGAGAATGCGCCCCTCTCAGGTCCCCCCGGAGCTCTGCACTCTGGGCGAGCCGAAGGAGTGCATCGTCTGAGTAGGGCCCTCCGGGGAACTCCAGAACCAACCGGCGGAGGTCCATCTCCGCCATGGAAGGGTCCACCGTGAGTCGGGCCCGGAGCCAGAGACTGCGCTGGCGATCCATCCTCCCCACGTTGGGACCCTGCTCGTCCCACCAGGCCTCCAGAACCTCCCTGGCCTCGAGAATCCGCCCCCGGGCCATGAGGGCCTCGACTTCCTCGAGCGAGGCCTGTTCCTGAGGCGCCGCGGGAACCGGGACTAGCAGGAGGACGGAGAGCAGGGCAGAGCTCAGCACCCTCGGTTTCATGCCGCCCCCTCCTCCTGGCCCAGCATCAGGCCCAGGAGCCATTCCTCCAGGACCTGGTCCTCGGACATGGAGCTGGACTTCAGGATCCGATCCACCCGCTTCAGACCTTTCAGGGCCAGGGTGAGCTGGGCCACGGACCACCGACTCGCCTGTTGCATCAGTCGGGCCGACAACCATCCCTTCTGACGGGGGGGAAGGCTCTCTTCCAGCGATCTCCTCCCGGCCGTCCGCCCGATGCCCAGGCGCAAGAGGTGGGTGGTCAGGCCCATTGTGAGACGGACCCCCGACTCTCCCTGGGCGATGAGGAGGGAGAGGCCATCCAGGGCTTTGTGAAACTCCCGGCCCCCCACCAGATCCATCCATTCCCACAGATCCTGGGTGGGCAAGTGGGTGCCCGCTGCCCTGACGGCTTCCAGAGTGATGGGCTCGCCCTCCCCCACGAGGCTCGCCAGCTTCTCCACCTCCCGAGCCAGAACACCGAGGTCCGTCCCCACGGACCCTCCCAGGGCCCGGGCAGCCTCCTCCGTCATCCGGGCCCCATGACGCGAGGCCGCCCACTCCACCAGCCATCCGGGCACGTCGTTCTGCCCGATCTCCGGGAACTCCGTCGATCGGGCGGCCCGCGTGAGCTCCCGATAGAACTTGGCTCTGGAGTCCCTGGGGATCGTTGCCAGCATGATCAGGGCCAGGCCCTCCGGGGGACTCTTCACGACTTCCAGAAGCGCTTCCCGGGCTCGAGGGCTGGAGGCAAGCGCCTCCACCTCCCGGAGAAGGACGACTCGCCACTGAGCCATCATGGGGGGGGTTGCCAGAACGGACGCGAGGGTCTCCACATCCACCTCCGATCCCCTGAGGGGATCGAAGTTGAAGTCCTTCGTGCTGGGGTCCAGGTGCCACTCCACCAGAGCCCTGCCGGCCTCCTCCTTCCGGAAGGCGTCGTCCCCGTATAGAAAGAACGCACCTCCTCTGTCCCGATCCGATAAGCCCAGTGGGGTGGATCGTTTCACCATTCTGGAATCGGACAAAGCCTACTGGATTCCGACTCGAGAGAGCACCGCGCTTCGGCGGCGATCCGAGAGGGAGGAATACTCGAAGAGGACCCGGTGTGT
>JASFRP010000433.1:0-4184 GCA_050114895.1 Gemmatimonadota bacterium | reverse complement strand
GCTGTTCCTCAGAGAGACTCTGAACCAGGAAGCGGAGGTCGGCGGGGAAATGTGCGAGCTCGTGGATGAGGGATTCCCGCTCCTCGGTGGTGAGCTCCGGTCTGGGCTGAAAGGGTCCGGTGGGATAGCGGCGGGGATCGTGGGCGGTCACGCAGCGCCTCCTTCGGCTGTGGCGTCGATGGACGGGTCAGGGCCTGTGGCCCGTTCGAGCTCGAGCGCAGGGTCCGGATGGATGGAAACCCTCTCCTGGCTCATAAGATCCGATTGGAGTGCCGGGTGGCGCCCGACGATCACCCGCCTGGGACGGAACGAGGCTTCGCCAGACCTGGTTCCGGACCAGGATTCCGGGCCACCCCTCACGGGTTGATGCCCGGGCGGCTCGTCGGTCTTCCTCCTGGGGTCCGGCACGGGTACCCGGGGAAGAAAGGGTCGGCAGAAGGGTGCACACAGAAAACCCTGGATTCTCCGGGCCTCCCCTTCTTACCTTCGGATGGATCGCCCACCGAACCACAACGAAGCGTCATCGGGAGAAGCCTCCATGGCCCGGATCTCGTGGCCCCTGCGGGCATTGTCTGTCGTCCTCGCCCTGTTCCTGGCCTCTGGCCCGACTTCGGCCCAGGAGGTCCAGGAACCCCAGTATCCGACTCCGGAGGAGATCCAGGCCGCCGATGACGCGCCTCTCTTCGTATCCCACGAGATCCTGCCCATCACCCTCACGGCGGATTTCCACACCATCGTGCGGGAGGACCGAAGCGACGAAGACTCCGAGGAACGCCCCGCGCGGCTGGAGTGGACCAACGCCGACGGCTCCACGGAGACCCAGGAGATCCAGATCCAGACCCGGGGGAACTTCCGCCTCTCGAAGAAGAACTGTGATTTCCCGCCCCTTCGCCTGAACGTGAAGAAGGGGGCCGTAGAGGGCACTCTCTTCGAGGGCCAGGACAAGCTCAAGTTGGTATCGCCCTGCAAGCTGGGTCAGGACTACTGGCAGCAGTACGTCCTCGCCGAGTATCTCGTGTACCGGATGTTCAACCTCTTCACCCCTTATGGCTTCAGAGCCCGCCTGGCCACGATCACCTACGTCGACGAGTCCGGGGAGGACGACACCTTCACCCGGTACGCCTTCCTCCTGGAAGACGACTCGGATCTGGCCAAGCGCAACGGCTGCCTCAAGTGGGACTGGCCGGGCGGGCAGCTGAACCCGGTCCTCCTGGACAAGAACAAGGCCATCCTGGTGGAGTTCTTCCAGTACATGATCGGGAACACCGACTGGTCCGGGGCGGAGATGCACAACATGGAGCTCCTGCGGGACCCCGATGGTCGCCCCATCACCGTACCCTTCGATTTCGACTTCTCGGGAATCGTCGATGCCCGCTACGCGGTGCCGGACCAGAGCCTCTCCATCCGGTCTGTACGCCAGCGGGAGTTCAGGGGATTCTGCCCCGACCAGATGCATCGCCTGCCGGAGGATTACCAGCAGGTCATCGATCTCTTCCAGGAAAAGAAGGCCGAGATCTACGACCTCTGGCGAAACCAGGAGGGGCTCGAAGAGGACCGGGTGAAGGACACCCTGGAGTATCTGGACGAGTTCTACGAGATCCTGGACCGGCCCGACCGGGTCCAGCGGGATATGCTGGACCAATGCCTGAGGATCGGCAGGTAACGCCCGCCTGAGGGCCTCAGTCCTGGAGGCATCTCGCCACCGGGTCAGGGCGATCCGCCGCCAGGGCTGCACTCACGAACCGGAGCGCAGCGCCTCCACCCTTTCTCACGAGCCCGAGCGCAAGGCCTCCACCCTCCAGCCGAACTCCTGGGCCAGCTCCTCGCTCCACCCCAGCTTCTCGAACCAGATCTGCCCTGTCGCGTCGATGAACCACGAGGTGGGGAAGGCGCGGACCCCAGCATCCCGGACGAAGCCGTCGTCCAAGAGGACCGGGAACGAATACTCGTGCTCCGCCATGAACCGGTGCACCAGATCCGGGTTGGTGTCGTTGGCGATGGTGAGGAACACCACCCCCGGATCGTCCTTGTGCTGGTCGTAGAACTCCTGAATTCCGGGCATCTCTATGACGCAGGGCCCGCACCAGGTTCCCCAGAAGTTGATGACCACCACCTTCCCGGCCAGCTCGTCGGACGACACCGTGTCCCCTGCGAGGTCCTCCAGGCTGAAGGCGGGGAAGGTCTTGGGTTCCTCCAGCCGGTCCTCCAGGATCTCGGCCCTCCGGTCGGTGGCGTCCCGGGAAGAGGCCTCCGCCAGATACGCCTCGAATCCCTCCAGGCTCCCGTGCCGCTTCTCGTACAGGGTCTCGAGGGCTTCGTCGTTGGGGTTCTCCCCGGGCCGGGCCACCAGGCTCCCCTTCAGGTAGAAGTCCTGGGCCTGGTCCAGGTAGCCCTCGGCCAGCTCCTCGTCCCCGTCCACCTCCAGGGCCAGGGTGTGACGCCTCTCGTAGAGCCTTCCCAGGTGGAGGGGAGCCGTGACGTTCGTCTCGCTCAGCTCGAAGGCCTGGAGGAGCTCACCCTCCGCGTCGTCCAGCAGCCCCTGCTTGAAGTGAACCCACCCCAGGGCGTCCAGCATCGTGGATCGGAAGTAGTCCGCAGACTGCTGGGCCTCCTCCTCCGAATCGAAGACGCCCCGCTCCCGATATTCCTCGATCTCCTCTTCCGCGGCGGTGAACCCCTTCCGGACCAGCTCCTCCGCGTAGTCCAGGTGGGCGCCATGGTCCGCGAGAACCGTGGGGGCCAACGCGTAGATGATGTGGATGTTGATACCCTCGTAGAGCTCCAAGCCCCGAACCACGGAATACAGGAACTCAGAGTCGACATCCTCTTCCTCCTGTAGCAGGTAGAGGAGGCTTCGGTAGGCGTCTCCCCGGAGGGTCTCCCGGTGGAAGACGGGTCGCATGAGGAACTCCTCCAGCCGGCGCCGATACCTCGCCTTCAGCTCCGAATCCTGCTCTCCGGCATCCCGCTGCTGTTCCGAGAGCTCGGTCTCGAGCTCCCGGTACTGGTTCACGAGCACCCACTCGGCGGAGACCGTCTCGGGGTACTCCACCAGGACCCGGGCATAGAGCTCGTCCCTCTTCTCGTCCTCTTCCCACTCTTCATACGTGCGGGCCATGGCCATGAGAGCCGCCGGGTTCCCGCCGGCCTGGCCCTGGAGGTTGTCCATGTCCGCTTCGATGAGCGCCTTCTTCTCCTCGGTGGTGAGGTCCCTCCGGGCGTTGATGCCGCGCCAGTAATACTCGTGGACGGTGGCGCTTGGAGAGAGGTCGGCGGACCGCTTGAGGAGGGGGAGCGCCTCGTCCAACCGAGAGGCGGTCTGCAGGCGGCTGCCCAGGAAGAAGGGCGCCTCCAGGAATGTGGAGTCCATCTCCACGATCTCCCGGAAGAGGTCGAAGGCCGCTTCCTCCTGCTCACTGTCCTGGCTCCGGGAGGCGAGGGCGTGGAGTGCCACCGCCTTTCGGACGAGGACCAGGGGGTGTTGCCCCTCCTCGGCTGGGAGGCTGTCCACCCAGGCGATGGCCTCTTCTTCCCCGTCCGCGAGCCGGATTACGTCCGCTCGCAACGAGAGGAAGTCCAGGTCATCCGGGCTCAGCGCCAGGGCCTTTGCGCTGGGCTCCCTCGCCTCCTCGTACCGGTCCGAATCCCGGATGAGGGTTCCCGCCAGTGCGAACCAGGCGTACGGGTCCTCCGGGGCCCGCTCCACCAGCTCCTCCGCCACCTCGATCCCCTTCTCCACGTCCCCGTTCCGGGCCAGGTTCAGGGCATACCAGGCCCGAAGCTCCACCGCGTTCGGAGCCGAGGCGTTCCACGCCTCCCCCTCCATCACCCCGAGCTCCCAGCTCCGGTCGTAGTAGTGAGCGCGGAGGCTCGCGGCCGCCGCCGATAGCTCCTCCGAGGAGGGAGGGGCGGGTTCCTCCTGGGCCGAGGCTGTTGGGGGAGCCAGGGCCGTCGCGAGGCTCAGGAAGAGAGGGGAGAGGGGAAGGCACCGGAAGCGCAGAAAACCAGCCATGGAACAGGCTCCTCTCCAGAGGTGCGAAGGAGGCGATGCTTGGCCGGGGGGCAGGACCAATTCAGGTGTCTGTTTCCCTGAGATCCAGCCTATCGTCCGGGGGGGAGGAGCGCAAGGAATGTGCGGGGAAAGAAGTGCGGGGGGGGGACGACCCTGATCGTCCTCCGGGACC
>JASFRP010000432.1:0-4184 GCA_050114895.1 Gemmatimonadota bacterium | reverse complement strand
CACCACCACAATGACGTCGAAGAACCCGATGAGGAGATAGGGGAGGAGCTTCCCGAGGACGATCTCCACCCCCTGCACCGGCGTGGAGGCCAGCTGCTCCATGGTCCCCCGCTCCCACTCCCTGGCGATGGTCAGGGAGGTGAGCATGGCAGCGATGATGGACATGATCACGGCCACCAGACCTGGAACGATCATGTTCCGGCTCTCCAGCGTCTCATTATACCAGATCCGGATCTCGGCTCCGGCGAGGGGAGGCATCTCCCGGCCCTGGAGGAGGACCTGTGTGGAGTGCCTGGCCACGATGGCGCCGGCGTAGTTCTGGGCGATGGTGGCGGTGTTCGCGTCGCTCCCGTCCAGGAGAAGCTGGACCGGTACCGACCGGCCCGCCCCCAGATCCCTGGCATACCCCGGCGGGATGACGAGGACGGCCCGGACCCGGGCACGGGCGAGCCCCGTCTCCACCTCGCGGTAGGACATTGGCCGTTCAACGATGGAGAAGTATCCCGAGGCTTCGAAAACCTGTTGGAGCTCCCGGCTGGCCCGGGTCCCGTCCTGGTCCCACACCGCGAGGCGAATGTCCTTCACGTCCCAGGTGATGGCGTACCCGAAGAAGAGGACCATGAAGACGGGGAGGAGGAAGGCCAGGATAAGGCTCCGCGTGTCCCTCCTGAGCTGCAGGGCCTCCTTCCGCGCGATGGCGACGAGTCGATAGAAATCCATGGCCCTCAGACCTCCCTCTGTCGGGCCTGGCCGGTGGACCGCGCTGCGCCCGGTGTCTTCTCCACGATCCTCATCCCTCCGCCGCCCCGCCCTCTTCCCGCACGAGGGCCACGAAGACGTCCTCCAATGAGGGTGCCACCCGCTCGATCCCCTCCAGGGGAATGCCGCGTTCGGCGAAAAGGGCAGGAATCCCTTCCCTCGCGAGTCCCTCGTCCTCCACCACCACATGGACCTTTCGACCGAACATGGCCGCCTCCAGCACCCCGTCCATTCTCTTCAGGGCGTCCACGGCATGGGGGGGCTCGGGGGTTCGGATCTCCAGGAGGGGCTCCTCCATCCGGGCTCGGAGACCCCCTGGCTCGTCCAGGGCGATGACCCTGCCCCGATTCATGAGAACCAGGCGATTGCAGTATTCGGCCTCCTCCATGTAGTGGGTGCTCACCAGGATGGTGGTTCCCCCCTGTGCCAACTCGTTGATGAGGTCCCAGAACTGGCGCCGGGCCACCGGATCTACCCCCGAGGTGGGCTCATCCAGGAAGAGGATCGAAGGCTCGTGCAACACGGCGCACCCCAGGGCGAGACGCTGTTTCCACCCCAGAGGGAGACCCGCCGTCATGCGGCTCCCCTTCCCCGTGAGCCCCGCCATATCCAGGACCCATTTTCGACGGGCTTCGAATCGCCCTCCCGTCACGCCGTAGAGGCCTCCAAAGAGGCCGATGTTCTCGTCCACAGTGAGATCGGTGTAAAGGGAGAACTTCTGGGACATGTATCCGATCTCCCGACGGATGGCCTCCCCCTCCGTGCGGATATCCAGACCGGCCACCCATCCCTCTCCGGCGGTCGGCGTGAGGAGGCCGATGAGCATCCGGATGGTGGTCGTCTTCCCGGCTCCGTTGGGCCCCAGGAACCCGAAGATCTGCCCCTTCCCGACGTCGAAGGTGACCCGATCCACTGCCGTGAACTCCCCGAACTTCCGAGTGAGCTCGTGCACCCGAACGGCGTCATGCATCCACCACCTCCCTTTCCCATCGCACCAGATGGAGGAAGACGTCCTCCAGGGACGGCTCCACGGGCCTCAGCTCCTCTGAGGGAAGTCCCGCCGCTCTCAAAGCTTCCGCCACCCGGGCCCGTGCCCCGGCTCCATCGCCCAGAACCGCGTGGACGGTGTTCCCGAAAAGGGCGGTGCTGAGAACGCCGGGGAGCCCACGGATGAGGTCTCGTGCCTTGCGGGGGTGGGGCCCTTCCACGGAGACCACCTCACCAGGGAGGAGGTCCAGGAGGCGGTGGGGTGTGTCCAGTGCCAGAACCCTCCCCTGGTTCATGAGGGCCACCCTGTCACACCGTTCCGCCTCGTCCAGGTAGGAGGTGCTCACCAGGACCGTCACCCCCTCCTCCACCATCTCGTGGAGGATGAGCCAGAGGTCCCTTCGGGAGATGGGGTCCACGCCGAAGGTGGGCTCGTCCAGGAGGAGGACCTTCGGGTGGTGGATGAGAGCACAGCACAGAGAGAGCTTCTGCTTCATCCCTCCGGAAAGGTTCCCGGCCAACCTGTCCTGGAAGGACCCCAGGTTGGAGAAGGCGTAGAGGCGCTCCAGACGAGAGGGACGCTCTCCCCTGGGTACCCGGTAGAGATCCGCGTAGAACTCGATGTTCTCCCTGACCGTGAGATCGGTGTACAGGCCGAACTGCTGAGACATGTAGGCGATGAAAGGCTTCACGCCCTCGGGGTCCTTCCCGACGTCCACCCCGTGGATGATCCCCTCACCGTCGCTGGGAGGGAGGACGCCCGCCAGCATCCGGAGTGTGGTGGTCTTCCCCGCGCCGTCGGGCCCCACGACCCCGAAGAGCTCACCGGGCCGAACTTCCAGCGTCAGGCCGTCCACGGCGACGTTCTCCCCGAATCGGCGGGTGAGGCCCCTGAGGACCACGGCGTGGTCAGACACCGCTTCCCCCGGTGCCCTCCAGGACCACGTCCGCCGGTATCCCGGCCTTCAGGTCGTGAGAAGGGTCCTCCGTGATCTGGACCTTCACGGCGTAGACGAGCTTGACCCGCTCCTCCGTGGTCTGGACGTTACGGGGGGTGAACTCGGCCTCGCTGGAGATGAAGATGACCTCACCCCGGTACGTCCGGTCCCCGTACGTGTCGGAGATGATGGTGGCCCGCTGCCCCAGGGATACCTCCCCCACCCGATCCTCCCGAACGTAGATTCTCACCCAGCGGTCTTCCGGATCCATGATCGTCAGGACCGGAGCACCCGGAGAGACGGTCTCCCCGGGCTCCCGGTGGCGGATGGTTACGACTCCCCGGAAGGGTATGGTCACGACAGAGTTCGAGAGGGCCGCGTCCACCTGAGCTACAGTGGCCTCCGCCTGGGCTACCATGGCCTGCTGGGCCGCGATCCTCTCCCGACGAGGCCCTTCCTCCAGGAGCCTCACCCGCTCCCTGGCCTGGTCCACAGCGGACTCAGCCACTCGGGCGGCGGTCTCCGCCTTGTCCAGCGTCTCCCGGCTGACGGCCCCACCGTCGAACAGGCGGCGGGCTCTCTCCAGGTCCCGTTGGGCGTCGGCCAACCGCTCTTCGGCTCCTCTCAGAGCCGCCTGCCCCTCCGCGATCTCCTCCGGCCGGGAGCCGGTGTTCATCTCCGCCAGGAGTGCCCGGGCAGCCTCTCGCTGGGCCTCGGCAGCCCGCTTACGCGCCAGGAGCTCCTCCTGGTCCAGCCGAGCCACCTCTTCCCCTACCTGCACCGAGTCGCCCATTCTGGGGCCCACCCATGCGATGCGCCCCGCCATCTGGAATCCCAGGTCGGCCTCGGTGGCCTCCACCGTCCCGGAGGCCTGGATCTCCCCGTCCCCGTTCCCATCGCAAGCCGTCAGACCCAGCGTCAGCACCAGACCCGCCAGGATCGTCCCCATCGTCCGACGAGCGTCCAATCTCACTCTCCCAGGGACCGTCATCGCACCACCTCCATATTCTCCTCTATCCAGTCCGGCGTGAGCTCACCCCTCACCCCGGCCAGTCGAATTCTCGCCAGGATCTCCCCGTGCCGGGCCTGGGCCAGTGCGGCACGGGCCTGAAAGAGCTCCGCCTGAGCCCCGAGGAAATCCGTCTGAACCCCGGCCCCGGCCTCCAGGGCCAGGGCCTCGATGCGAGCCACCTCCTCGCTCTGAGCGGCGGCCAGCGCCAGGGCCTCCTTCCGGGCCTGGGCCTCCACCACCGATGCCAGCGCCGTCTCCGCCTCGTCCTCCACCCGCATCCGGGTGAGTCGAAGGCCCTCGGCGGCCCGGTGTTCCTCCGCCGCGGCTTCCTCCCGTTCTCCCGACGTGGACCCCCCGGAGAAGAGCGGATAGGAGATCTGGAGGAGGCCCTGCCACTCCTGGACGTGCCCTCCGGACAGGGTGCCGAAGTCGTTGTACCTCCCACCCGCCTCCACTTTGGGGAACCAGGATGCCCTGGCCACGCTCAC
>JASFRP010000431.1:0-4190 GCA_050114895.1 Gemmatimonadota bacterium | reverse complement strand
GACCCCGAGGCGCATGTCTTCGGGCACTCGTATTGGATCTATCCGACGACCTCCGCACCGTACGACGACCAGACGTTCATGGACGCGTTCTCATCGCCGGATCTGGTGACCTGGACCCGACACCCTCGCATCCTGGAATTGAAGGACGTGTCGTGGGGGAGGCGGGCTCTCTGGGCTCCCTCCGTCGTGGAAAAGGACGGATGGTACTACCTCTTCTTCTCGGCCAACGACATTCAGAACGACGAGGAGGAGGGTGGAATCGGTGTCGCTCGCGCCCGGAGTCCGGACGGCCCGTTCGAGGACTACCTGGGGGAGCCGTTGATCGGGAGATTCCACAACGGCGCGCAACCCATCGATCCCTTCGTGTTCCGGGACGCGGACGGCACCTACTACCTCAGCTATGGCGGATGGCGTCACTGCAACATCGCGAGGCTGAACGACGACTTCACCGGCTTCGTTCCCTTCGACGACGGCAGCACCTTCAGGGAGATCACCCCCGAGGGGTACGTGGAGGGCTCCTTCATGGTGCTGAAGGACGGTCGGTACTACTTCATGTGGTCGGAGGGTGGGTGGGGGGGGCCGAACTACGCGGTAGCGTACGCCGTCGCCTCTTCCCCCACGGGCCCCTTCCGGCGAATCGGGAGGATCCTTCAGCAGGACCCGGGAGTGGCCACGGGGGCCGGCCACCACTCCGTGCTGCACGCTCCCGGGGCGGACCGGTGGTACATCGTCTACCACCGGCGCCCGCTTGGCGAGACGGACCGGAACCACCGCGTGGTCTGCATCGACGAGCTCCGATTCGCACCGGACGGAAGCATCCTCCCCGTGAAGATCACCACGAACGGGGTGCGGAGGGACCCCGCCGTTCCGCCTCCGCGCAACCCTTTGCCCCTGATCCGACGTCCAATCTGAAAAGCACGTCATTCCGGGAGGAGGGAGATCATGAGCGGTTTCGGAACGGACATCGTGGCCCTGGCCTGCATACTGGGGAGCGCCGCTACCAGCGGAGCCGTCACCATGGCCTTTCTCGACGGGAACTCGCCGGCCCAGGCGGACTGTGCGGTGGAGGCTTTCACCATCAGCCCGAATGTCGTGGTATCCGGGGGCCATGGGGCTCATGCCATCGTCATGACGACTCCCCGCCTCCACATGCAGTCGGCACGGGACTGCCGCCTCACGGTGGGGGAAGAGGTCCGGATCGACCTGGAGAGGGCTCGTCGCGAGATGGAAAGGGCCCGTGTCCGCATCGAGGTGGCCCGGGCCGGCGCTGAAGAGGCGAGGGAGGCGGCCCGGACGATCCGCATTCAGGGGAGCGAGGCCCGCCTCCTGAGGGAAGAGGTGTCCCGGCAGATGGAAGAGGCCCAGGCGCAGCTGGAGGCGACCCTGGAGAGCGCAAGTGAGGCTCGCCTGGAGGCGCTGGCCAAGGCTCTGAAGGGAACCGAGATCCAGGTGGATGTGGTGAAGAAGGGGAGTAGTGGCGGGCAGATGGACTGAGACCGCGGGGGACGGTCCGAGGAAGGGTCTCCCACACCCGGAGTCCCCGGTGGCCTGAGCCGCCGGGGGCTTTTTTCCGTCAGGGAACCCCGGCCCCCGGATGGGTCAGCTGGATCCTCCCCCTCCCCGGAGGAACTCCGTCATGTCCGCGACGTTCACGTACCCGGAAGCCCGGCGCACCTCCTCTCCCTCCGATGTGAGGAGGATCATCGTGGGGAACCCCGAGACTCCGAAGCGGTCCTTCAGGTCGAGACGCTCGTCTCCGTCCACCTTCACGGAAATGACGGAGGCGGAAGCGTCCACAACCGCATCTGCGGTGTAGACCCACTCGTCCATGATCTTGCAGGGCCCGCACCAGGTGGTCTCGAAGTCGATGAAGAGCGACTTCCTCTCTTCCCTCGCCAGCGCCTCCGCGGCCGAGAATTCATGGAGAAAGGCCACGCTGCGGCCCGACCGAGGGGCCTCTCGGTCCACCTTCAGCTCGTCGTTCATCTCCTCCTCCTCCTCCCGGGTCATGCCGGGATCGAAGGGAAGGAGGATCAGCCTTCGACCCGAGGGGTGGATCTCCTCCACTCGATAGGCCTTCTCGAAGAGCCACGCGTGTTCGTCGAGGGATCGGGAATAGGCGGGCTCGAGAAGGTCCAGGGCGGAGTCCCGACTCGCCAGGGCCCAGGCGTCCCCCCGGTCGTAGGTCCCGTCCATGACGCTCTCCGTCACCAGGACCGCCGCCTCCACTCCGTCCAGGACCACCGTTCCCTCCATGTATCCCCGGCGGGAGAAGCGGATGACCGGCTCTTCCTCGGGAACCCGGGGGTCCTCGACGTACCACAGGCTCAAGGGATACGGATCCGCAGTGCTCTCCCCGGACTCCGGGTCCACGACCGGGACCTCCACGACCGGGTCGAAGCTGGACCAGAACTTGTAGTTCCGTTCGGTGGGGGTGGTCTCCAGCACCTCGTTCTCCTCGAAGGCCCCGTCCCGGTTGAAATCGACGAATAGCCGGTCGTAGTGCGGTGCCCCGGAACTCCGGGTCAGCCGAAGCCGGATCGGGGGTGTCCCCTCCGGTCCCAGCACGAGCTCGGCCTGCATCCCGCCGGCCCCCTCGGCGAGGGGAAGCTGCTTTCCATAGGGGGACCACCGGATCCGCCCGTCGGAGCCTTCCTCCGGCACCCGAGCCGTGAGGGTGACCTCCACGGCTCCCGGCTTCTCCCGGAGCTCGGTTCCCCGGGGATCCGGATCTCCGGAGCAGCCAGTGAGGAGGAGGGGCCCGGTAAGGAGAACCGTCAGCGTCCGTCGCATGGCTGCCCCCGTCTACCTGTATAGCAGAGCGTTGAAGAACATTCGCACGGTGGACCGGGCCTGGGCTCGGTTATGGACGTTGAATCCGAAGATGAAGATCTTTCCCTCCCCGTAGGACACATCCAGCGCCGCGGCCCTTCCCTGGATCCGCTCGTCCCCGATCATCCACCCGCTCAGGAGGAGCGATTCCTCCGGGTAGGTCACCACGGGTTCAATGGTGAACCCGTCCTCGACCTCCTCCTCCGCCGGCTCGAAGGCCCGCCCCCGGGAGAAGAAGACCATGTCCCTCTCGGGCATTCCGTAGGCCAGGGGGTGAGCCGCATCGAACTCCGCCTTCAGGATGGCTCCCGGGCAGTTGAAGCTGTCTGCCGGCACTCCCTCCAGAACGTTCCTCACGGGGATCCGGAATTCCTCTATGGGGAGGTCGCAGGAGCTGTTGTTGCAGACCAGGCGGCCCCCCGCCTCCACGAAGGCCCGCAGCGCCAGGACGCCCTCGTCTCCGATCCCTCCCACATAGTCCGGGGGGACCGTTCCGATGGCGTGTCCCTCGATGATCTGGGACGCGCCCTGGTCGGGGAGGACCAGGACGTCGAAACGGTCCCGGAGGCTTCCGGCCCGGATCTCCCCGTTGGTCACCTTCTGATACGGGATGCCATACTCGTCGAAGATATAGGTGATCCACCCTGCGTCCGCGTTGGCCACCCAGGCGACGTACAGCCCGATGCGGGGCATCCTGAGTGAGGTCGTGGACCCCCTGGGAGCCCCCGCCCGGAATCTCACTCCCGTGGCCGCGGCGATCTCCCTCAGCCTCCCGGCGGCCACCCGACCCGTCTCCACGGCATAGGTGCCGGCGGGATAGTCGCGACCATCGGCAGTGAAGCCTTCGTCGGCCCAACGGACCGTCGCTCCGCCCTCGAGGAGTGCCATGACCGCGGAGATGCTGTTCGCATCGGCGTGGTCGAAGAGGTAGGCCCCACCGCCGCCGGAAACGCTCCCCGGCATCTCCACGAGCTGCAACCTCGTAACGGGCACCGTCAGGTTCGAGGTCATCTCCCAGTACTTCACACCCATTTGAAGCGGGAGGGTCCAGCCGACCCCGTCATAGGGTCGCAGAGGAGCGCCCTCCCAGTCCTCCGGGTTCACCAGCCCCTCCCAGAGGTGGGAGTACTGCCGCAGGTCGGGGTAGGCTTGCCGCTCGAAGATGTTCTTCAGGAAGAGCCCGAAGGGCTGGCTGGTGGGGAGGATGAAGGTCCCCTCCGGATACTCAATGCCGTTGTGCTGGAAGGCCTCGTCCGCGGTGTAGACCTCGATCCCGTTGACCAGCATTCGCTCCATGAGGAGGGCCGTGCTGCCCCGGTTGGGTTGCCCCGCCGGCACGATGTACCCGTAGGGCGGCT
>JASFRP010000430.1:0-4194 GCA_050114895.1 Gemmatimonadota bacterium | reverse complement strand
GCCAGTCCGGGATGTGATTCAGGGACTGGCGCCCGGCTTCGTACTGGCCCAGGACGCACTGAACCTGCCCCAGGTAGAAGAAGGCGGTATACTCCCGGAAATCGAAGGACACGGCCTCCTGGAGGACATCGTGGGCAGCCTGCCACTGCCCCAGGTTGATGTGGCTGATGCCCTTTCGAACCAGCGCGAGCTCGTAGTCGAATGCGTAATCGGCTTCCCGATCCGAGGGCGCCGGCATCCGATCGTAGGCCCGTACCGCCCCCGCCCAATCCCCGTTTCCGAAGGCCCTGTCGCCTGCATCCAGGGGGCCCCGGTCCACTCCACTCGCTGGAGCGTTTCCCGAAGGGGGACCGGAGGGTGTCGGGGTCGAGGGCTGTCCCCCGGCCCTTCCTTCCGTTGCGACACGATCCGCCCGGGGCGTAAGCGGGACCCGGACCGTTCCCAGGGAAGAGCCCCAGGCGACGGCGAGAACCGTATCGAGACGCTCATAGGACGGGGCCTCCAGTCGCAACTCCAGGACGAGACTGTCCGCGCCGATGGAGTGCCCGATGTGGTAGCTCCCAGAGGAGGGAACCTCTTCCACAGCCGTGGCGTCCAGAGTGATGGGCTCCCGGGCCAGGTAGCGGAGAGTGAAGGAGTCGTCCACGAGTGATGAACCGGTGGATCCGTCCACTGCCTCCACCGTGAGCTCCGTCATGGCCAGATCATGAGGCGGTGGCTGGCCTGAGGAATCCCCCTCCCTCGCGCACCCTCCCAGGAGGGCGAGGCAGCACAGGATTGACAATCCTAATCGGGGCATTCGCTGGATCATCTGGACCGGGCGTAGGTGAGCCATCACATGCATGAAATGGAAGGGGATGCCCCATTTTGGGCAAGGCCTGAAACTTGTTGACCTGCCTCCTGTCCCTTCCCTAGCTTCACTGGAGCCGTCCTGCCCGGGCGGATCCTGACTCCCCCCTCAGAAAAGGCACCAACCCCGGTGGACGAAGAGAACAGGCCGAGAGAGTTCAAACCGGATCCGGACCGGGACCCGTTTCCGAATGTATGCCCCACCTGTGGCGGGACCTTCCCCTCAGATCTTCTCGTATGTCCCGACGACGGCACGCCGCTGGTGAGAAGGGACGCAGGGGGCGTCGCGCCTCCTCCGGGGGGGGCTGCAGGGGGTGCTCCGCGGAGCGCGACGGAGGTGATGGGGGCCGGGCCGGTGGGAACCGGTGGTCAGGCGCCACCGGAATCTCCGGACGCCGGCGCCTACGGGCCCCCGTCCGAGCCTCCAGCCGCACCCCGCCCGGCGGATTCTCGGGCCTCCCGTCCCGACGCGCAGGGCGGGCCCACCCGACAGGACGATCCCCTCGTGGGCCAACTCCTGCGGAACAAATGGAAGGTCCTGGAGCGGGTGGGGTCAGGGAGCTTCGGTACGGTCTACAAGGTTCAGGACGTCAAAGGGGGCTGGGTCGACGCCCTCAAGATCCTCAGCGTGGACCGGCTGGTGGGGATGGATGCGGATCACGCGAGGAAGCGCTTCCTCCGGGAAGCCCAGCTGGTGAAGCGTCTCGGGAAGGACTCCCCCCACATCGTCGGCCTCAGCACCTACGAGGAAGATCTGGAGGCGGGGCTCATCTACTTCCTCATGGACTTCGTGGAGGGAAAGAGTCTTGCCGAGGTTGTTCAATCCGACGGCCCCTTTGCTCCGGAACGGGCTGTTCACCTCGCGCTGCAAGTCTGTGACGCCCTCATGGTGGCCCACGAGGGTGCGGAGCCCGTCGTCCATCGGGACCTGAAGCTGGAAAACATCATGCTCACCACGAGCCGAGGTGGGGAGGAGATCACGAAGGTCCTGGACTTCGGCATCGCCAAGATCGCTGAGCGGGACCAGGACAGCCGGTTGACGGAGGCGGGGACATCGCTGGGGACTCCCGGCTATGCGGCTCCGGAACAGCTCAGGGCCGGGGCCGTGGATGGCCGGACGGATCTCTTTGCATTCGGGGTCATCCTCTACACGATCCTCACCGGAAAGGACCCCTGGCTCGGCAACCCCGCGGGAGAGTCCACCGGGAAGATCTACGAGCTCATGGTGGCCTCCGAGCGGGGAGAGGTACGGCCCATCGAAGATACCGGGGTGGCCGTGCCGCCGGCCCTGGCGGAGATCGTCCTGAAGCTCCTTCGCAGGGAACCGGAGGAACGATTCGGATCGGCAAGGGAGCTGAAGGCGGCCCTGGAGGTCGTGACCCTTCCCTCGGTAGTTGCTGCCAAGAAGGCCCCGGGAACCAGGCCGCGCGGAAGACCCGGAATGCGGCGGAGCCCCGCCGTCCTTGCCGGCGGGGTGGTGGCGGTCCTCGTGCTCCTGGGGGTCGTGGTGGCTCGACCCTGGGGCCGGACCCTGGCGCTGACGGATCTTCAATCCAGGGCGTCCCAGGGCACCGTTGCCAGGGTGCGTCTGGCATTGGGAGGAATTCGTGGAAGCGCGCGGGTCATGGGCTTCCTGCCCGCACCCTTCCGGGTATCCGTCTCAGAGGAAGAGATGCCCGGGGTCGTGGCGGATCTCAGGGCGTCCGGCGTTCAGGTGGACGCCTCCTGGGAAGTGGGCCGCCTCCTGGAGCGGGCCGTCCGGGCACAGCGAGAAATGCGGTATTTCGGTCATGATGGGGACGATGTCAGGGGATACGCCGAGCGTATGGCGACCCTGGAGCCCGCCAGCCCGGAGGCCCGTTCCCTTCTTCTGAAGGTGGCGGAGCGTATGGCGTGGGACGCGGACGCAGCGTTTCGGGCGGGGTCCACGGGGGTGGCCCAGAGCCTGTTGAGGGAGTGCCGGGCCGTCGTACCGGGCTATCCTCGCTGTGAGGCGGTGGCGGCAGGGGGCTGAGGGTGGGTCTGGCCACGGGAGGAACGGAGTAGGCCCGCTTGGGACGTTGGGAGGGGCCCTACCGGGACCTCCGGGCTCAGCCGAAGTAGAGGAACGCGGCCACTGCGACGATCACCACCGCCGCCAGGGCGAAGAGCAGGTTCCTCCAGAGGCGTCCTCTCGGAGGCGCTCCGCCCACCAACGTCGGATGTCTTTGACGGTCGAGGTCCCAGGGACCCACCGCTTGCCGTTGGGAAGGAGGAGGGGCCTCGGGAGTAGCGGTGGCCGATTCAGCCCCGGGGGATTCCTGGACCTCCGGAGCAGCCTCCACTGTCTCCTCTTCCTTTCCCAGGACCACCGGCTCCTCTTCCCACACGGCCCACGTCGTTTCCTCCCCACCGCCCAGGATGACCGCCTCCCTTTCCGGCGGTGCCTCAGCCCGCTCCGGCGGCGCCTCGGCCCTCTCCGATGGCGCCTGGGCCCTCTCCGGCTCCGGTTCCTTTCCCGGGACGTCGGCTACCGGCCGCTCCGACGTATCTCCCTGCTCTCGGGTCTCCGGTGCCGGCCATGACCGGTTTCTCGGGGCTCTTCGGGGGAACTCGCCGAATTCGGCGATGGCTACCGTGATGTTGTCGTCGCTCCCGCCTTCGTAGGCGGCCCAGACCAGCGCCGCGGCGGCTTCACTGTGGTCCCTTGACGCGAGGAAGACCTGCCTGATCCCCTCTCGTCCCAGCGTCTTGTACAGTCCGTCGGAGCAGAGGAGGAGGGCGGTGTCCTCCTCCACCTGGAGGGGACCGAACACGTCCACCTCCACCTCCTCATCCGGTCCGATGGAACGGGTGAGGGCGTCCTTCCAGGGCGTGGCCATGGCATCTTCCCTGGACTGCCCCTGCTTCCGGGCCTCCGCGAGGAAGGAGTGATCCTCGGTGAGCTGGCGGATCTCGCTCCTGGAGACGTAGTAGGCGCGGCTGTCCCCCACGTTGGCCAGGAGGATCCGATCGTTTTGGAGGAGGATGGCGGTGAGGGTGGTGCCCATTCCCAGCTTGTCGGGGTCCTTGGCCGCCCGGTGGACTTCCCGGTTGGCCAGCCGGACGGCGTGCTCCAGTCCCTCCCCTTCCCGAACGGCTCTCAGGAGGGTCTCCAGAGCCAGAGCGCTGGCGACCTCTCCGGCGGCGTGCCCCCCCATCCCATCGGCGACCGCCAGCAGGAGCCCTCCCTTCCGAAGGGGTTCGGCCAGGACCGAATCCTCGTTCTGTGGCCGTCGGCCCTGAATCGACTCAGTGGAAAAGCGGATTTCCCGTGCCATGGCCCTCGCAAACGGAGATCGGGAGGGGGAAGAAGCTGCTCACCAT
>JASFRP010000429.1:0-4215 GCA_050114895.1 Gemmatimonadota bacterium | reverse complement strand
GTCCGGGACGTGTGGACCACGGGATCGGTGAACGAACCCGGGTATCCCCAACTGTACATGCCGCGCACGGAGGGCGAAGGCTCGGCCATCCTGGTGCGCACCCGGGACCCCGGCGCGCTGGCGGGGAGCATCGCCCCGCTGGTTCGGGACGTGGACAAGGAGATCCCCGTCCTGGACGTCCAGCCCGTGGCACATCTCTACCGGCAGGCGCTGGCCCGGGAGCGGATGGTGGCCGTGCTCCTGGCGGTCTTCGCCGTGACGGCGGCTCTCCTGGCGGCCGTGGGCCTCTACGGCGTGGTGTCCCAGGTGGCCGTGCGGCGCACCCGGGAGTTCGGCATCCGCATCTCACTGGGGGCGGAGCGCCGATCCATCTTCACGCTGGCGCTGCGCGGCGGCGTGCGTCCGGTGGTGGCCGGCCTCATGGTGGGCTCGGCGCTGGCGTGGGCGGGGCTCCGCTTCGTGAAGATGGGCATCGCCGGCCTGGCGGAGGCCAGCCCTCTCGCGTTCCTGGGCGCGGCGCTGCTGCTGGCGGTCACCACCCTCGTGGCCATGGGCGTGCCGGCGGCGCGGGCGGCGCGCACCGACGCCATCGAGGCTCTCCGGGCCGAGTGAGTCGGGACGGGGGGCGACCCGGGGCCGATGTGGCCTTGCCTCGGGCACCATCGGCAGGGCAGGGCGTCTCGGCCGGGGCTCTACCGATGGCGACGACGGCGGAGCGCAGGCCGGCATGGGGGCGACGACGCCGTGGTAGCGGTGGCGGTGCATGCGTGCCGGGGGGACGAAGGCGACGAGGCGTTCGAGGAGTTGGAGAGGCGATAGGAGTCCTTCTCGACCCACCAGGGGACCCCGTTGCCCAGGGGATCGGCCTCGGCGGTCCGGGCGAGGAGAGTCTCAAGATGGTGTTGGACGACCGGATAGAGCGGCGTGGCCGTCGGGCGCCGCGGTCGATACGTGGGCGAGGCGGCCGGATGCGATGGCCTGGCAGGTGAGGGTAGGGGCCGGAAGAGTCGCGTGGCCGGAGTCGCCATGGTCGACGGTGCCCCGGCGCACCGGGCGACGCCATAAGCCGATCGGCCCTCGCCGAACATGCGTCGGCTGCTGGAGAATCCCACACCTCACCCCACACCCTCCCGGCCGAGACGCCTCAGATGCGGTGTGGCAGAACCGATATCGCCGGATTGGGCTCCTCACGCCCGCACCGGTTCGACTCCCGCCGCCTCCACTGAACAGAGCCCCCCGATCCAGGCGATCAGGGGATTTCTCCGTTTCAGGCGACCGGACTGGCAGCGGAAAGCGAAACCCCAAGAGTCCGCAGTGCTATTCCACAATGGCCAAGACGAAATCCCAGAAGCTCGAGTCCAAGTGGCTCCAGATCCTCCTCTCTCTGGCGGACCAGGAACTGCGCGGCACTGCCATCAAGGGGCAGGCGTCGTTTCTACGCCGTTACCCAGAGAGGCCGGGTGGTGCTTGTGCCGAGGAGGTGCCTCGGATGGAGGAGCTGGTCCACCTGGCTCCCTGACGGGGTCGTGGCGGTCCGGGTCCGCCCTCGGCCAGGGGAAGGGTGAGGTCCAGAACCACCACGCCGTCTTCAGTGACTTCCGCCTCCCGGGACGGTCCCTGGTCCCGCGGATCTTCCATCCATGCTCTCGCGGTGATCTTGACGTCAGCCGGGATTCCGCAACCCCGGAAGCGGCCGTAGGCGTCGGTGACGGCTTGGATCTCCCGGGTCACCTTCCCGATTACCGCGCCTCCGGCGTCGATCCTGTAGCGGCTCCACTCGAGGCTCACCGTGGCTCCGGCCACCGGGGCGCCCCCCTCTCCCCGCCGGACCGTTCCGGTGACCAGGGCATCGCCCACCTGCCACTTCCCCACCCCGCACACCGATTCCAGAAGGGTCGACCTGGAGGGGAGTCCCACCACCACATCCGCCGTGTCTCCGGCGCTGATCCGGACCTCGACCCCCCCAGGCATGATTCCCAGAGAGTCCAGAGCGGGGGAGTGGACGGCAACGGCGAAGGTCCCTTCGGGGATCCCCTCCATGAAGAAGTGACCGTTGGCCTCGGTGATGGCATCGTACTGGGTGCCGGAGAGAAAGACCGTGACCCCGGAAAGGGGGCGGGTTCGGACGCTGTCCCAGGCCACCCCTCGCAAGGCGCCTCTGGGTCGGGAGTCGGCCTGGGAAATGAGCCGGTGGTCCAAGGCGGTCACTTCCGCCACCTCACTTCCCACCTCCCTGATCTCGACGAGCCTTAGGACGGGCCATCCGGTGGAGGGCTGACGGACTTGGCCCACTGCGGGCATGCGGATCCACCACTTCCGAACGATCCAGGCTCCGCTGGGCATCTTCTGGAACTCCACCCGGCCTTCGGCAACGCCCCGGACCTCTTCCCAGGGAGCCCAGTCGTAGCTGTAGTCCAGACGGACCAGTTCGGCCGTGGCCCGGTCCAGCCAGAGTGTCCCCAGGATATCGGGGATGTCACGCCTCTGAACGGGTTCGAAGGAGAGGCCCAGGAGGGATGGAGATTCCTCGGAGGTCCTCAGCCGGAAGCAGTGGGTGTCCAGGAAGAGGTCCGAAAGGAGAACCGAGGCGTCGGGTCCGTAGTAGATCTTCGCTCCATCTTCGGCGGTTTGTACGAACCCATTCTCCAGGAGCTCACGGGCCGGGAGGCTGGCGATGGGGTTCCGGTTCACCACCTCCATCCCCTCTCGTTCCTCGGAACGCACGACCCCACTCTCGGGATCCATGGCCCTTTGGTACCGCACCAAACGGAACCGATAGAGGTCTTCCCCCTCCGCCCATTCCTGGGCCGTGAGGGCCTTGCGGGCCTCGTCCCATACCCGGGCCAGCTCCAACCCTTCCCCGGGGCGGATGACGCACTGCTGCTCGCCCTCCACCCGAATTCCCTCGAGCTCGATGGCGGATTGCTCCGTCTGGAGGCGAATTCCGAATATCTGGGCGGAGCCAAGAAGAATGGGCTCGGAAGTGACGGTCTCGTACCCGATGCGCTCGGCCCGGAGAGTGTAGGTTCCGGGGTTCGGGGACCGGATGCGGAAACGTCCGACTTCGTTGGTGAGGAACCCGTCCACCTCATTTCCCGCCTGGTCCAGGAGCAGGACCAGGGCCCCCTCCACGCCCTCCCCGGTACTCCTGTCCAGGAGCTGTCCCTGGATGGTCTGGGCACAGATTGGCCCCCCCCAGGCTGAGATGAGGAGCCCCAGGACCAGGGAGAAGGGAAGGGGATGGGGACTGGACGGTTCCACAGGGCCCCCTAGCCTGTCCAGAGCAGGATGGTGCCGCACTGGGCGAACTGACCGTAGAACCGATGGGGGAGGTCTACCGGTGATTCGTAGACCTCGATGGCCTCCAGGTCGGCCAGTGAGAAGATATCCAGGTCGCCGGGGACGCGCCCACCGGCGGCGAGGAGCGCACCGTTCAGGAACACCTGGGGATAGCACGGGGGGGGCGGAGGCCCTAGACGGTCAAACTGTCGTTTACGGAACACGACCCTTGATATCAACTCATCGTACATCGTGTCCGGCTTCAACTCCACCATGGGAAGCAGCGCTATGAGATCGGCGACCCTACCTCCTGGGCGGGCTCGGATCCTCCTCTCGTTAATGTGCACTCCGATGCCGGCCTCCCTTCGGTAATAGACGCCCTCCATGGTGAGCCGCGGAGACAGCCGTTCCGCTTCCACCGTCAGTTCGTCCATCTCAACGGGAAGGGGCATGAGGTCGTAGGTCAGGGAGACCGTATCGGTGCCGGCCAGGGAGATGGGGCCATCGGTATAGCCCCGATGGAACGGTGATTCGATTCTGATCCAGTACTGGCCGCCCTCAGGGGCCAGGAGCAGGAACTCTCCCTCGGTGTCGGTGACATTGATCGTGACCGCCTGGCTGTCGGCGTCCAGAAGCGTCAGCCGTCCGAACAGGATGGGGGTTCCTGCCTCCAGGTCACGAAGCCGTCCCCTCACTCCTTGGGCTCCCAGGTCGGAGGCTGAGAAGAGGTGAAAGAAGAAGGTTGCGAGGATCAAGGTTCTTGCCGCGCCGTGCCGCGTTGTGCTTCCCCCGTTCGTTGCGAAACACGGGTCGGGTATGCCCCGATGCCCTTCCTCTGTGTTCCTGTCCAGGAGTCGTCCCCGGATGGTCTGGGCCTGGAGGGCCCCCCCGAAGGCGGGGAGGGGGAGCCCGAGGACCCGGGCGAAGGGAAGGCGA
>JASFRP010000428.1:0-4217 GCA_050114895.1 Gemmatimonadota bacterium | reverse complement strand
ATAGCATACGGCGAAGGACCCGCCAGCCGACATTCTCTCCGACAGGTCACGCTCGATCTGTGCCGTTCCCGGAAGTCGAGTGGTGGGGTGCACGTTCACGTCCCGGAGGGCTCTTCGTAGGACAAGCTCCAACCTCAGGGATTTTTCCCGGTCCGAGACCAGGTCACTGACGACCTCGTCCGCTCCGGCCTGCAGGGCGGCAGCCGGAAGCTCCCCGATCTCTCTCCCGCGGTCGGACACCAGAACGACCGTGGGGACGATAGAGGTGAACGCGTCACCCTTCACCGTGGCGCAAAGCTCCAGGACCTCCTCCGAGCTCCAGGAAGCGTCCAGCACCAGACAGGCCGGAAAGGAGCGGTTCAGCAACGAGGAGACCTCCTCCTGGGATCCTACAACCAGGAGGTCCAAACCATGAGCCTCGCCGAAGCGGCGAATCAGCCCGGGAGGCGTGCTCTTCCCGGACCCGAAGTAGACCAGAGTTTTTCCCGAAGCCATACGAATCCGACGAAGACGGGGGTTTAGGAGAACTCACGTTAATCCCCCCAGCGGTCGAGTGTCAAACCCCATTCGACCCTGGGTTGGAAGCGAGGACGAAGTCAATCTTCCTTTCCAACCGGTCCACCCGGGCCACCTGCACTCTGAGCGGGTCGCCCAGGCGGAATCTCCTGCCCCTTCGCTCCCCCACGAGGGCGTACTCCTCCTCCCGCAGGATGTAGTAATCGTCCGTAAGGGAATTCACATGGATCAGCCCCTCAACAAAGTAGTCGTCCAGCAGCACGAAGATCCCAAAAGTGGTTACGCCACTTACAGTTCCAGTGAATTCCTCCCCGAGGTGCCCTTCCATGAACTCGGCCTTCTTCAGAGCCACGCTGTCACGCTCGGCGTCGGCGGCCAGAGCCTCTCTCAGGGACGATCGCTCTGAGAGCCTCGCCAGAGCATCGCCGCCCCAGTCATGGGGGATCGATTCTCCCTCGATGAGCGCCCTGACCACGACTCTGTGGACCACGAGATCCGGATATCGTCTGATGGGAGACGTGAAATGGGTGTAGGTGCCGGCCCCGAGTCCGAAGTGCCCTACGTTCTCGGCTTGATACCGGGCCCGAGCCATGGATCGGAGAATGACGGTGGAGACGAGTCTGGCCTCCGGTCGTCCCTCTACGACCTTAAGAATCTTTTGTAGATCTTTTGGCTTAAGTGGTCTGTTAGGAAGAGTATAGCCTATAGAGCCAAGGAATCTTTTCAGCTCTTCCGCACGTTCGGGGGAGGGGGATTCGTGGACCCGGAATGGAATGGGTAGGCCCCTTTTTTCGCATTCTCGGGCCACCAACTCGTTGGCTAGGAGCATGAAGTCCTCGATAAGGCGATGGCTCTCGAGCTGCACGGTCTTCTGGATGTCTGTCGGCACCCCTCCGGGACCGAGGATCACTCGGGCTTCCGGGAGATCAAAATCGATGGAGCCTCTCCGAATCCGATTCTCCCGCATGGCTCGGGCGATCTTGGCCAGGGTCCTGAGGTCCTCATCGGTCTCCGGGCCAATGGTTCCCTCCCCCGAGAGAACCCTCTGAACCTCCTGATAATCGAGGCGGTGTCGACTCCTGATCCGGGTTCGCTCAAAGCGGTGGGTCCGGATCTGCCCTTTCCCGTCCAGGGTCACGAAGAGAGAGACGGCGGCTCGGTCCAGGTCCGGTCTAAGGGAGCAGATGTCGGAGGAGAGAAGGTGCGGGAGCATGGGCACGACGCGGTCCACGAGATACACGCTCGTCCCGCGCCGAAGGGCCTCGAGGTCCAGGGGCGATCCCTTGGCCACGTAGTGGGACACATCGGCAATATGGACGCCTACCTCCCAGAGGCCATCTCCCGCGGCGGCGAGGGACAACGCGTCGTCGTGATCCTTGGCGTCGGACGGATCGATGGTGAAGATGCGGAGATCGGTCCGGTCGACCCGGCGTTTCCATCCCTCCCTCTCCTTTTTCCGGACGACCTCTCGGGCGGCCTCTTCCACCTGGGGCGGGAACTCCAACTCCAGCCCGTATCCGAAGAGAATGGAGAGAACGTCTACTCCAGGTGCGGAGATTGGGCCCAGAACACGCTCCACCTCCCCCAGAGGATTCAGCTTTCGATCCCCGTATGCTGTGATGCGGGCCACCACAATGTCCCCCGTCGCGGCTCCGCCGTCCTCTCCCTGGGGAATCAGCACATCCCGAGAGAGGCGGTCGTCCAGAGGAACCACGTAGCCGAACCGGCGAGCTTCTCTGAAGGTTCCAACCACGGTGGGATGGGCGCGCTGAAGGACCTTGATGATCCGACCCTCGGGGTTTCTGCCCCGGGGTCTACCCTCGATCCGCACCACGACCTGGTCCCCGTCCATGGCGGACTCGAGGAGAGCACCGGCGACAAAGATGTCCTTCCCTTCCCCCTCGGTGGTCACGAAACCGTCCCCACTCCGGGTCACCCCCAGGAGGCCCACCTTCAGGTTGATCTTCTCCGGCAGTGCGTACCGCTGGCCCTTGACCCGGTAGACGCTTCCGCTGCGCTCCATCTCCCGGAGGAGTGCCTTGAATCCCCTGTAGTCCTGGGTAGGAAGGTCCAGGGAGCGAGCGAGGTCCTTTGCCCTCAGAGGCCCCCTCTTCGAATGGCGGAGAGCCGACTTGACTCTCCCTTCAAGCTGTTTGGCGTCGATTTGGCTCATCGGGTGGGCAAGCGCACCGTGAGTGCGATGGCATCCTGAAAGACAGGACTGGGGAGGAGCGTCAGGTCCATGGCGGGCTCCGCCATCTCACCTTGAAGCAAACGACCCGTCACGAGGGCGTCCACGGCGCTCAGGAGGTGATTCGCGAGGATGATGCCGATCATGGTGGTCCCCCGACGCAGATTTTCGTCACTCTCACGAATCAGGTCGGCGAACTCTGCCTGTTGAAGGGTGTTGCTGCTCCAGTTCCAGGCGAAGGAAGAGGCGATAGCTCTTCCCGTGTAGTACCGGAGAGCCTTTTCGTATTGGTCAGAACCCTCATCCTCCGGAGAATCCGGATCGTCGAGGGAGTAGATCTCCCGGGCCAGGAGCCAGATGGCTCCATTGAACGTTTCGGGGTCTCTCTCCGGCTGAACGCCCGGCCTTGTGGGCTCGACGTCAAAGGCTCCGGAGGCCTGGTATTGAGTCATGGACTCATAGTACTCGAAGTTCCCATCGATCCGGGGGCCACTGCTCACGCGCCGAGCAACGAGCCAGGCCAGATCGCGATACCTCTCCTGCAACCGGCGTCCGTCTCGCCGCCTTCCCAGGTACTGGGTCCAGGCCCACACTTCGCCGGCCATGTAGGCGATCCACCGGTCCTGGCCCAGGGTACGCTGTCCCACGCCGGGAAACAGGGCTGAAAGGAGGAATGCCCGCCCCGGGGTCGGGGTTCGCTCCTCGATGGCCTGAGGGGCGGCGCTGGCGGCCCACGGGACCAGGAAGATCTGACAAAGGTGACCGTCCGAGGTGGAGAACAGGCCAGGGTCACCATTCCCTGGCGCCCTCGCCCGTTCCATGGGGCCACTGTGGAAGTGAAGCTGAAGCGGCTGTAGACAGGGCTCGGAACCCTGAGCCAGGAGGTCTGTCTCCGGAAGGAGGAGCCACACGGCCAAGAGGGGAACCAGGGAGGACCGGGGAGGCACCATCTCAGAAGATCACGCCGAAGGTGACGTGCACCGGCTCTGACTCGTCCACCAGACTCGTCGCGGACAGGGCCTTTCCGATGCCGACCTCGAACTGTTGATACTTGATTCCGAGGCCGACCGCCATGCCTGCGGGCTGTCCGGTCTGGCCCTGGCCGTATCCGGCTCTCACGAAGATCTGGTCTCCTTGTCCAGCTGCGAACTCGGCTCCGAGATAAAGCACGGGCGAGCCCAGGTCCCGGACCCGGTCCTCCAACTCCGCGTTGGCCCAGAGCTCCATGTCCTCACGGTCGAGGAAGTGGTTCAGGAGCTCGTAAGCCGCCGCCACCCTCAGTCGGGTCGGAAGCGGGTCCGCCTGTTCCACATTGATGAGCTGTAGGTCCGGGCCCGCATGGGCCACCATCAAACCCAGCCTGAAGGGAAGGTCCTGGATGGGGAAGGCCAGGAGCCCGGCATCCATGAAGTAGGTCGTACCCGTAACCCCCGAGTCGGTGCACTGGCCCCGACAGGATGCCCTGGTCTGGAAGACCTTGAAGTTCAGCCCGGTGTCCAGCCACGAAAGT
>JASFRP010000427.1:0-4231 GCA_050114895.1 Gemmatimonadota bacterium | reverse complement strand
TTGAGCGATGACGAGCTCGCCTTCGTCCTGGGCCATGAGTTGGGTCACATCATGAGTGACCACGTCCTCTACCGGACCATGACGGTGCTCCTGATCCAACTCGCAAGCATGGGGTTCCCCATCGTGGGTCTGGCGGCCCGAGCCGTCCTGGTGGCCCTACTGGAGTGGTACCGGAAGAGTGAGCTTTCCAGTGACCGTGCCGGACTCCTCTCCATCCAGGACCCCCAGACCGCCATGATGGCCATGCTGAAGATGGCCGGCGGGATCCCCGACGGGAGCAGGTACCAGGACGAGTACGATCTGGACGAGTTCATCGTCCAGGCCGAGGAGTATCGGACCGGGGGTGACGTGGCAGACCAGGTCTTCAAGGTCCTGAATCTCATGGCCACCACCCACCCCTTCTATGTTCTTCGGGTCTCCGAAATCAGGGCCTGGATCGAGGCCGGGGATTACGATCGGATTCTCAGAGGGGAATATCCCCGACGAGGAGACCCCGATTCGGCATACAAGGACGATCTCGCCGCCGCCGCGAGAGCCTACACGGAAGGGGCCAAGGGGATGATGGACACGATGGCGGAGGCTGCTCGTCGCATGGGCGAATCCTTCCGGGAGGGTTTCAGGAGGTAGGGCGCTCCTCAGGAGAGCCCAACTCCCCAGGATCGGTCCGTCCAGACGGACGCAGGCCAGAAGGGCCGCCGAATCGTTTCGGCGGCCCTTTTGACATCCGTTCGCCCCCCCACCTACACTTGGCCTCAGACCACCCGTTCCTCCTCCGGGGGGCCGACTCCGACCTCCCCAGACAGCAAGGCCTCTTGAGGTATGCGAATCCTAATCGTGGGAAGCGGCGGCCGGGAGCACGCCCTGCTCTGGAAGCTCAAACAGGATGCCCCTGATTCAGAGTTCTTCGCCACTCAGCCCAACGGCGGGATGACAGAGTTGGCCGAGGGCGTGGGGATCGCCCCCGGCGACCTGGAGGCGCTGACGGGGTGGGCTGCGTCCCGGTCCATCGACCTCACCGTCGTGGGCCCCGAGGCCCCCCTGGCAGCAGGAATCGTGGATCGTTTTCGCGAGAAAGGCCTTCCCGTCTTCGGACCCACCGCAGCGGCCGCCCGCATCGAGTCGTCGAAGGCATTCGCGAAGGAGCTCATGAGGAACGCCGGAGTCCCAACGGCGGATTTCCGGGTGTTCAGGGATCTGGAGGCGGCGGAGGCCTATGTGCGCCAGCAGGGTCCCCCCCTCGTCGTCAAGGCATCGGGCCTGGCGGCGGGAAAGGGAGCCCTCCTCTGTGAGCGGGAGGAGGAGGCGCTGACAGCCGTGCGGGAGATGCTGCACGACCTCCGGTTCGGGGAGGCCGGCAAAGAAGTGGTCATCGAGGAGCGCATGACAGGGGAGGAGCTCTCGGTCTTCGCCCTCACCGACGGTCGGAATGTCCTGTCCATGGTCCCGTCTCAGGATCACAAGCGTATCGGTGAGGGAGACATCGGCCCGAATACCGGGGGGATGGGAGCCTATGCCCCCGTCTCGCTGGTGACGCCGGGATTCTTGGAGAAGGTGGAGGAGGATATCCTACTTCCAACGCTGCGGGCCCTTGAAATCGAGGGGGCCCCGTTTCAGGGCCTCCTCTATGCCGGGCTGATGCTCACCAGGGACGGGCCGAAGGTGGTAGAGTTCAATTGCCGCTTTGGGGACCCGGAGACGCAAGTGGTCCTCCCCCTCCTGGAAGGGGCTCTCCTCGAGCCCCTTGCCACTGTCGCCGAAGGGGGTTCCTTATCCAGGATGAGGCTGGGTCAGCGACCCGGAGGCGCGGTAACGACGGTCCTGGCCTCCAACGGGTACCCCGGCGCCTACGAGAAGGGAAAGGCCGTACGCATCCCCGACTCCCTCCGGGAGGACCCCGACCTCCTGATCTTCCATGCCGGAACCCATCGGGCGGGCGAGGGGTTGGTGACCTCCGGCGGCCGCGTGATGGCCATAACGGGTCTTGGCGATACCCTCGGGGACGCGTCCCGGAAGAGCCTCCTGGGCGCCGACGCCGTCGAGTTCGACGGAAAATACTTCCGCACGGATATCGGCTGGCGGGAGTTTGCGCGAGACGAAGGGAGCAGACCATGATCGTGACGACTACGCCCGCAGTCGAGGGGCGACCCGTCCAGGAATATCTGGGTGTGGTCACCGGAGAAGCCATTATCGGAGCCAACATTCTCAAGGACATCCTGGCAACCGTGCGGGATGTGGTGGGTGGCCGGTCCCAGGCCTACGAGGACGCCCTGAGATCCGCCCGGGGAGAAGCCCTGAGGGAGATGGTCAGGGAGGCCGAGTCCAGGGGAGCCTCCGCTGTTGTGGGGATGGACCTCGACTACGAGGTCCTGGGGGCAAAGAACGGGATGCTCATGGTCACCGCCTGCGGGACGGCGGTCCGCCTCGCGGAGTGACCCCGTCGGGCGAGCTCATCTTCCTCCCCCTGCCCATGCGTCCATGCCATGCCTGAGCTCCCGGAGGTGGAGACCATCGTTCGGCAGCTCTCGCACTATCTGCCGGGTCGCCGGATACTCGGCGGGGAGATCCGTCGTCCCGACCTGTTGAGGGAGGAAGCCGATTCGTTCCTCGGGGGTCTGGAAGGGCTGATGATCCGGAGGGTCAGTCGGCGAGGGAAAAACATCCTCCTGCACCTCTCCACGAACCAGATCCTCCTGGTCAACCTCGGCATGACCGGACAGCTGCTCTTTCGGAGTGGAGCCATGGAGGGGCGAGATCCCGTCCATCTCGCTGTGACCTTGACCCTGTCCGGAGCGGGGTTTCTCCTCTACACCGATGTACGGCGCTTCGGTCATCTGCTGCGGTTCTCCAGGGGAGCGTGGGAAGAAGAGTCGAGACGGCTCGGTCCCGAGCCCCTGGAGAGAGCGCTCACGGCGGCCCGATTCCACGCTGCCCTCCGGACCTCCCGCACCCCGATTCGCTCCTGGCTTCTGGACCAGACCCGGATCGCGGGCGTCGGAAACATCTACGCGGCGGAAGCCCTGTTCAGAGCCGGGATTCATCCGGCTCGACCTTCCCGGAGCCTCACTCCAGAGGAATCGAAAGCCCTTCTGGCGGGTATCCGGAAGGTGATGCGGGAGGCTATTCGAGCCCGGGGCACGACGCTGAAGGACTACCGAACGGCGGACGGAGACCGGGGGAGATTCGGACCTGCGCTCCAGGTCTACGGCAGGGACGGCGAGGAATGCCCCACCTGTAAATCCCCGCTGCGAAGAATCGTATTCGCCAACAGGTCAGCTTTCTTCTGCCCCCGATGCCAGCCAGAGGGACTTTGAGACGCGCACTTCTGTTCTCCGCACTCTTCCTCGGCTCGGTCGCAGCCCTGGGAGCCCAGGAGACCCCCGGTGAGGGACTACCGGTCCAGGACCATACCCTGGAGAACGGTCTCCGGCTTCTGATCCTGCCCAGAACCGGGGCCCCCACCGTGTCCTTCGTGGTCCAATACCCCATCGGGAGCGTCAACGAACGGCCGGGCATCACGGGAATAGCCCACCTCCTGGAACACCTCTTCTTCAAGGGCACGACAACCATCGGCACCAGGAACCATGAAGGTGAGGTTCCCCTCCTGGAGGAGATGGACCTCCTCCACGACACGGTGCTGATGGTGCGGGAAGCGGAGTCGCCGGACTCAATCCGCATCGGCGCCCTGAACCGGAGGATCCACACCCTGGAAAGGAGGGCCTCGGAGCTGGCGGTGAGCAACGAGTTCGACGCCATTCTCACCGAGAACGGTGCCAGAAGTCTCAATGCCATCACGACGACCGAATCCACGACGTATTTCGTCGAGCTTCCATCGAACAGGGCAGAGCTCTGGTTCGTCCTGGAATCCGACCGGATGCGGAATCCGGTATTCCGAGAATTCTACACCGAGCGGGACGTGGTGGCGGAGGAGCGCCGCCTCAGGCTCGAGAACAACCCCTCGGGCCTTCTCTATGAGGCCCTGTTGGCGGAAGCCTTCAAGGTTCACCCCTACGGAAGGCCGGTGGTGGGCAGCATGAAGGATATCCAGGGCCTCTCCAGGCGGGACGTACAAGATTACTTCCGGCGGTTCTACGGCCCCAACAACGCGGTGGTCTCCATCGTGGGGGATGTCGACCCGGGCCAGATTCTCCGGTGGGCCAGGAAATACCTGGGTGCCATTCCCCAGGGCCCCCCGGCTCCGCAGGTAGTGATCCAGGAGCCGGAGCAGACCGGG
>JASFRP010000426.1:0-4233 GCA_050114895.1 Gemmatimonadota bacterium | reverse complement strand
GTGGCCATGGGGGGGTTCGACGCCCACTACGGCGCCGTGGGCGCCGGCATCACGAAAGGGACACTGGTCAAGATCATCGGGACCTCGACTTGCGATATCGCCATCGCTCCCAGCGCCGAAGAGCTCGGGGACGTGCCCGGGATCTGCGGCATCGTGGACGGATCGGTCATGCCCGGCTACTACGGGATCGAGGCCGGGCAATCGTCGGTGGGGGACATCCTCCGGTGGTGGGTGGAGGAAATCTGCAAGGGCGGGGATGTTCTTCACGAAGAGCTGTCGGCGGAGGCGGCCCGTTTCAAACCGGGAGAGACGGGCCTCCTGGCCCTGGACTGGAACAACGGAAACCGAACCATCCTGGTGGACCCCCGCCTGACGGGCCTGCTTCTGGGCCAGACCCTTCACACCGACCGGGCAGAGGTCTACAGGGCCCTCATCGAGGCCACCGCCTTCGGGGCCCGGACCATCATCGAGCGATTCACCCAATTCGGGATCCCGGTGGAGCGGGTGGTCAACTGCGGTGGGATCGCCGAGAAGAACGACCTCTTCATGCAGATCTATGCCGATGTCCTGGGACGCCCCATGCTCATCGCCGGGTCACCCCAGACTCCGGCTCTGGGAGCCGCCATCTCGGCGTCCGTTGCGGCGGGGTCTTCAACCGGGGGGTATGACACCTTCGAAGAAGCCCAGACAGTCATGACGTTCCTCAAGGAAAAGCGGTTCGAGCCGAACCCGGATGCCCATGCCGTCTACGACGAGCTCTACGGGATGTACATGGAGCTTCACGACGCCTTCGGAGGCGTGGACGGGGCCAGGGCCGATCTTCCCACCCTCATGAAGCGCCTCCTGGCCCTTCGGACCAGAGTGGCTGGACATGGAAGCAAATGAGCAGAGTTTCCCAGGAACTGCGGGAGAGGGTGTACCGGGCCAACATGAAGCTGGTGGAATCGGGACTGGTCCTGGACACGTTCGGCAACGTCTCCGGCGTGGACCGGGAGGCGGGCCTCTTCCTGATCAAACCCAGTGGGGTGCCGTATTCCGAGCTCAGCCCGGAAGCTATGGTCCCGGTGTCCCTGGAGACTGGAAAGGCTGTGGACGGAGAGCTTCGGCCTTCATCGGACACGCCGACCCACCTGGAGCTCTACAGGGCCTTTCCCTGCGGGGGAATCGCCCACACTCACTCCCGTGCCGTAACGACGCTGGCCCAGGCGCGTCTGGGGGTCCGCTGCCTGGGGACCACCCACGCCGATTATTTTCGCGGAGACGTGCCCGTGACCCGGGAGCTTCTACCTGAGGAGATCGACGGAGAGTACGAGAAGAACACGGGGCTCGTCATCGTCGAGACCTTCCGGGAGAAGGGTCTCCCTCCTATGGAGGTGCCGGCGGTGCTGGTGGCGAACCACGGACCCTTCACCTGGGGTAGGGACGCCGAGGAGGCGGTGAAACACTCCATCATCCTGGAGTTCGTCGCCCAGATGGATTCGGACCTCAGGACGTTCCATGCCGCCGAGAGCCGACCCTCCTCGACCCTTGTGGACAGGCACTTCCTGAGGAAGCACGGATCGAAGGCCTACTACGGGCAGGACTGAGCCGGATGGTACCGGATTCCGGAGAGCACCGTCCCGGGTGACCTGAAAGTCCTGTCACCCCCCTGGGATCGGGCCCGGTCTCCCTTTCCCGGCGTGGCCTGAAGAATCACACCAGAAGACGTTACCTGGAGGTGGGAACCATGAAGAGGAATGGCTGGGTCCTTCTCGCCGCGGTATGCATGCTGGCCCTTCTCCTCCCCGCACCCACCCACGGTCAGGGTAGAGGCGGCGGAGGGCCCCGGGCCAGCCAACCCGGTCCCCTTCGCTGGGAGTACATGGGTCCCCCCAGCTCCGGCCGCTTCTCCGCCATCGCGGGAGTCCCCGGGGACCACAGCACCTATTACCTGGGTTCGGCCTCCGGCGGAGTCTGGAAGACCACCGATGCCGGGGAGACCTTCCGGCCCACCTTCGACGAACAGCCCGTGCAGGCCATCGGGGCCGTGGCGGTAGCCCCCTCCGACCCCAACCTCGTGTGGGCCGGGACCGGTGAGGCCTGGGCCATACGGGACGCCGACGTGGGAGGGGACGGGATCTACAAATCCGTGGACGCCGGCGAAAGCTGGACCCACATGGGTCTCACCGAGACCGGCCGTATCGGTCGGATCCTCATTCATCCCCTTGATCCCAACGTGGTTTACGCCTGCGCCCTGGGCCGGGTGACGGGGCCCCAGGAGGAGCGGGGAGTCTTCCGCACCCGGGACGGAGGCACCACCTGGGAGCGGGTGCTCTTCGTGGACGAGAACACGGGGTGTTCCGGCCTCTCCATGGACGCCAACAATCCGGACATCATCTTTGCCGGCACCTGGGACACCTGGATGCAGACGTGGGTGATGCACTCCGGGGGCCCGGGGAGCGCGGTCTTCGTGACCCGGGACGCAGGCGACAGCTGGACTCGCCTGGGGGAGGCAGAAGGACTCCCCCGCTCGCCGGTGGGAAAGATCGATGTGGCCGTCGCCCCCTCAGACTCGGACCGGGTGTACGCCCTCATCCAGACCGCCGCCCAGGGCTCGGTCTGGCGCTCGGACGACGGGGGGCGGAGGTGGGAGGTCGTCAGCTGGGACCGAACCCTCATCGGGAGGGCTGGATACTACATCCGGATCGCCGTGAACCCGTTGAACGCCGACGAGGTAGTGATCATGAACTCCAGCTCCCACCGCTCTGTGGACGGAGGACTCACCTGGCCTCTGAGGGCCGGGGGCTGCGGTGACTGCCACGACGTGTGGATGGACCCCACGGATGGCGACCACTGGGCCGTCACTGGGGACGGAGGGGCCGCCTGGACCTGGGACCACGGGGAGCGCTACAACTCCCAGCGGCTCCCCAACGGGCAGATGTACCACGTCTGGGTCGACGACCAGGTGCCGTACTGGATCTACAGCAACCGCCAGGACGACGGCACCATGCGGGGACCGAGCAATGCGCCCGTCGACCTGGAGAACGTCCCGGCCTACTCCGATCCCGGCTCGGTCGTGGGATTCGGAATCCGCAGGGACACTGCCGCCGGCGGTCCGGGAGGGGGACGAGGAGGATTCGGTGGTGGGTTCGGCGGAGGGGGGCGGGGCGGTGGAACCGCCGCCTGGCAGTCCGGCCTCGGGGGCTGTGAGTCCGGCTTCACCATCCCCCTCCCGGGGAACCCGGACATCGTCTGGGCTTCCTGTTACGCGAACCAGGTGACCCGATTCGACAACCACATCGGGTCCGCACGGTCGGTGAGCCCCTGGAAGCATATCCTGGACCACGAGCCCGAAGCCATCGAGTACCGGTGTCACTGGACGCCCCCTCTGGCCATCGATCCCTTCGAGGAAGAGACGGTCTACTACGGATGCAACGTCATCTTCCGGACCCGGGACCGGGGACAGAGCTGGGACGTAATCTCTCCGGACCTCTCCACGCAGGACCCGGAACGCATCGCCTGGTCGGGGGGAATCCCCGGAGCCGATCTACCCCGGGCCATCGGGGACAACCTGGGTCAGTTCTACGGGGAGGTGGTCTTCGCCATCGCTCCATCCAAGCTGGAGCAGGGCTTGATCTGGGCGGGCACCAATGACGGCCTGGTCTGGGTCACCCGGGACGGGGGGGACAACTGGACCCGCATCTCCGACAACGCGTCGAGGTTGGCCGAGTGGGGAACGATCCGGAAGATCGAGCCTTCGGCCTTCGATCCGGGGACAGCCTACGTAGTGGTGGACTACCACCTCATGGACGATCGAGGCCCGTACCTCTACAAGGTGACGGAATATGGGCGACGCTGGACCAACATCACCGGAGATCTACCTTCCGGCCACCCTCTGGACTACGCTCTCTCCCTGGCGGAGAACCCGAACCGGGAAGGGATGCTCTTTGCGGGCACCGGGCATGGGTTCTACTATACCATGGACGGCGGCGCGCACTGGATTCAGCTCCAGGACGCGCTTCCCGCCGTCCCGGTAACCTGGATCGTGGTGGAGCCCCGTTATCACGATCTGGTGGTCTCCACCTACGGCCGCGGTCTTTTCCTGCTTCGGGACATCACCCGCCTGGAGCAGGCGGATCAGGTACCGGCCGGGGCAGAGGCGTACCTCTTCCTTCCCAGACCGGGCTTCAGGCAGGCCCGGAGCGGGAGCTCCGAGTTCCTGTTCTCTCTGGCGTCCGCTCCCCCGGGGCCCGT
>JASFRP010000425.1:0-4243 GCA_050114895.1 Gemmatimonadota bacterium | reverse complement strand
TGGGGGGACTTGAAGCAGGATCCCTGGCCTCAGCGAGTAGCCCTTTGAAGCCGGTGTCCATACCACTCCTTCCCGGCCGTCCAAATGGGACACTCTCCTGGCCAGGATCTACGAGGTATTTCCCCTCATCTGACCCACCTGTCAGACACCCTTCCTTGCCTTCCTCACCGGACCCGGGGCGACAGGTTGCCGAACCGGCGGTAGCCCGTGACCCGACCCGAGGCATCGCGCTCAAAGACGATGTCCTCGCCGAGCTCGTCGTCGTCGCGGATGCGGCGGAAGAGGTCCTCCTCCACCCACCGCAGCCTGGTGATGGCCTCTGAAGGGTTCCCGGTGGGAAGGGTCATGAAGGCGAGCCCACCCTTCCAGCGGAGGGCCGCCGTCTCGCCACCCCAGGGCTGCTGGGAGTACGTGCCCAGGTAAGGCTCGAGATCCGGGACCGTGACGGTGTCGGCCGCGGCGCTTGCCTCGCCTCCTCCCTTCGCTGCTCCGCGGATGGCGTCAGCCACCAGGTCGTACATCCCGGATATGTACGTGGAGGTGTTGACCATTGCGTTCGCCATGAAGACCACGGCGATCTTGTCGTCCTTTTGCATGGAGAGCTCGGTGCGGAAGCCCGGGCAGCTCCCGCCGTGCCCCACGAACGTCCGGTCGTCGTGGCGCTGGACGCTGAAGCCCAGCCCCCAGAACGTCTCCCAGCCCGGGTCCACATAGTGGACACGCTGCATCTCGTCCAGC
The DNA here is from genome assembly GCA_050114895.1 of Gemmatimonadota bacterium. Classification (GTDB taxonomy): domain Bacteria; phylum Gemmatimonadota; class Gemmatimonadetes; order Longimicrobiales; family Gaopeijiaceae; genus JASFRP01. The sequence continues at coordinate 3,505 of JASFRP010000425.1, read as the reverse complement.
GTCGTGGCGTTTAGCACCTCGTCGTGTCCCGGTGTGAGTCGGAACTGCCAGGAGGCGAACTTCGCCAGATCCTCCGCCGTGGACGCGAACCCCGCCGCCGGCGCGATCCCCTTGGCCTGGAAGAAGGGTGTTGGCTCACGCGTGCCCTCACGGGTCAGCGCCGAAAAGCCGTCGGCGAGCTGCCCGCCCCGGAGCTCTGCAGGAATCTCGGGATAGGTGTTCGTGAGGTCCAGCGGCGTCAGGACGTGCTCCCGTACGTACTGGTCGTAGGGCATCCCCGAGACCTGCCGCACGATCTCGCCCACCAGCGTCAGCCCAAGGTTCGAGTACTGGAAGTACTTCCACGCCGGATACAGGGTCTCCTGGTTCTGGAGCCCCTCGATGATCTCCTCCCGGGTCGGGAACGGGAAGTCGGGCGCACTCCAGTACGGCTGGTCCGACTCCCGCGGAAGCCCTGCCGAATGGGTCAGCAGCCCTTCCACCGTGATGGGCGCCGAGCCGTCGAACTGCTGGTGCAGCGTGAACCACGGCAGGTACGTGGAGACGGGCGCGGTCAGGTCCACCAACCCCCGGTCGCGGAGCTGCATGACGGAGATGCTTGTGAAGAGCTTGGAGATGGAGCAGATGCTGTAGACGGTGGTCGGCGTGGCTGCCATCTGGCGGTCGGGATGGGCCATGCCGTACGCCCCACTCCACACCAGCTCCTGGTCGTGGACGATGGCGGCGCTCACGCCGGGGATCTGCTCGTAGGCGCGCTCGGCCTCGAGCCAGGTCTGTACGGCGGCCACGGCCTCGGCAACGCGGGGATTCTCAGCCACCTGGGCGACGCCCGACCTCGGGACGGAAGCGAAGAGGGCGACGGCGAGGGAAGCGACAAGACGGATGGCGAGGCGAGGCATGGTCCCTCCTGGCGTTGCGGGAGACTGCGAACAACCAAGATGGGATGCCGCGGCCTGGGTCGCCACGATCCTCCGTTCGCTACCCCCTGAACCCCCTTACCTACATCCTGGACGTGGATCTGGTCTCCGGCCGGTATCTGGATGCCTCGGACGACCCGGGCAGCCGCAATGTGGTGGTCAGGAACGAGATCTTCCGGGGTCGACTCTTCGAGGGTGGGGAGGCACTCGGGAAGTTGATCCGGGTGGGCGGCACCGAGTGGGTCGTGGTGGGCGTGGTGGAAAACGTTCCCTCGGGCGCCTTCGGTGAGGTCGCCCCCAAGGTCTACATCCCTCAAGCACAGTTCGCCGACAACTGGAATTGGGCCCTGACCCAAACCCTCTCCGACCATGGCGACCTGGGGGTTCTCACCTCCCGGTTCCGTCAGGAGCTGGGCGTAGTGGACCCGAACCTCGTCCTCTTTCGGGTCCAGCCCCTGGAGGACGTCCTGGGAGCCGCCCTCATCCAGCAGCGATGCTACCTCTTCCTCATGGAGGCGTTCGCAGGGCTGGCCCTCCTCCTCGCCATCATCGGGATCTACGGCGTGCTGTCCTACCTCGAGAGCCAGCGCAGGCACGAGATCGGTGTCCGCATTGCCCTGGGCGCAGGAACGGGAGCGGTCAGGCGAATGGTGATGAGGGAGTGGATCCCGCGGCGGCCTTCCGGGAGGAATGACCAACCGTTGAGGGAGTGCAGGGGCTCGTGGCCACCTCCGCCTGCACAGCCTGCGTTCGGGGAACCTCAACCGAAACCCAGAAGGGACAGGAGACGAGTGGATGCCCGACAAGGCGTACTTCGGCCTCTCTGATCGCGCAGGCGAGCGGCCGTGGGGAGAGACATCATCCGCCCATCAGGCGCTTCAGCTCCTCCGACCAGTTCACGACCAGAACGATCTGAGCCGAAGCCCCATCGCCTCTCACCGTCATGAGGAAATCACCACTCACCGGATCGACGTCGTAGTTGGCATAATAGAGTGACCGGACATACGGAGAGTCGTCGAAAAGCGTTCGGTGGTCGGTCACCCGAACGCTCGGGCCCGCTTCGAGCATGGCGGCTTGCATCCCGCTGGTGGCTCGGTAGTACAGTGTCTCACCGTCTGAAGCCCAGGTCGGGCTATTCCCGCCGTCAATCGACACCTGGGTTCGAGCCCCCGGTCGCGGGAAGGCCGAGACGTACACTTCGTCCCGGCCTGACTCATTGGAGACGTAGGCAATCCATCGGCCGTCCGGGGAAAGGTCCGTCGAGCGCTCGTTGTACCTGGTCTGGGCAATCGGTATGCGCTGGCCTTCCGTAGAGTGGAGAGATGCCGCTACGACATCGACCTTGGTGGAAAGGTCCTGGAACCCCTCGGTGAAGGCGATCCACTCACCGTCTCGGGAGATCCCGCTCTCCCAGGCAAGGTTGGCGCTCTCCAGCAGGAGCTCAGGAGTACCGCTTCCGTTTGCCGGCACCGTATACAAGCTCCGTCGCCCCTCTCTCCCCGAGGAGAACACGATGTCCATCCCGTCAGGAGTCCAGGAGGGGAACGTGTTCTCGCCCTCGAAGGTCAACTTCTGGAGGGTGCCCTGTCCGAGGTCGTAGACCCAGATGTGCCCATCCGTCGCGAGGGCAACCCGATCTCCGCTGGGTCCGAAACGGGGGTAGAGGAACCCCCACTCCCACTCCTCCGAAGGAAAGGTCCGCTCCTGGTCCGCCAGGGGCCGCTCCGAACCGGTCGCGTCCACCAGAACAAGTCTCTGTGGTTCCGAAACGGCGGGCATCATGGCGAGCGATCCCTCCGAGGAGAGGGCGAGGGCCCCAACTCCCCTCAGCACCACAACTCCGTCTCCCGTCGTAACGAGACGGTCCTCGTCAAAGGGTACGGCGACAACAGACTCGTCTGCCTGCCAGACGATGAGATGGCCGGTGCCCGCAGACAGCGCCTGGGTACCTACGATCAGGAGGCGCCTCGCTTCATCCGACCGCGCCTGGTACGTCCCGATTCTGGATATCGTCGGATCTCCCGCGGATGCCGTGAACACCAGGTCTCGGCCGTTGGGCAGGTACGTCGGCCAGCGTAGGCCGGTCTCGCCCTGAGCGGGATCGGGTGCAGCCAGTATCTCAGCCTCACCTCCAAAAGCGGGCACGCGCATGAGATTCCCGTCGGAGGCTCCGTACACGATCACGTCGTCCGAGCCCCACGTAGCACCGTACAGCGGATCTGTCGCCTTGGCGGAGATCGTCACTGGACTTCCACCCCCGACGGGCACCCTCCTGATTTCCCGGTCCGTATAGAACCCGAGCCATTCACCGTTGGGTGAAAAGAAGGGCTGACTCGCGCTCTCCGTACCCGGGATTGGCCTGGTCTCGAGCTCATCGATTTCCCGGACGTAGAGCCGCGTCGTGCCCTGTTCGATCCCTCGATAGACGACGGCCGAGCCATTCGGCGCGACCGCCAGACTCCGAAGCGGGATTTCGGGGGCGGGGCTCACCAGGAACCGCACCGTCCGCATGCGCGGTTGGTCCTCAGTATGGATTGTCATCGACGCCGCAAGGGCCACCGCAGCCAAGGCGATCCCAAATGTGGAAA
>JASFRP010000424.1:0-4248 GCA_050114895.1 Gemmatimonadota bacterium | reverse complement strand
TTTCCGGCGACATCCCTGGCCCGAAGTAGATGGCCGAAGGATCTCCCGGGGCCAGGCTCAAGACCAGGAAGACGATGGTGGCCACTCCCAGGAGGAGGGGGACGGCCGTGAGTACCCGCCGGAAGACGTAGGATATCAACGGATCTCGCTCAGGATCAGGGTTGCCTCCGGTCCTCTGGGGCGATCCACCACTCCCGGATATTCTGCCAGTCACCCCGCACGTCCATCCTGACTCCCCGAAGGCGGCGATTGACGCCGTTTTGTCGGTAGTAGGAGTACAGAAAGGTGTAGGGGTGAAGCTCCATCAGGCGGAGCTGATACTCTCGCCAGAGAGGCTTGGCCTCTTCCCGATCAGTGACGAGCTGGAGGGTGTCCAGGTACCGGTCCAGGATGGAGTCCTGGATCCCCGAGAAGGCGTAGGGACCGTTCACCGCTTGAGAATGGAAGAGGTCCCTCTCGTCAAGGCGAAACTCGGACTCCCAGGCTATCATGAACCCCTCGAACTTCCGTTCGGGAGAGAAGATGGTGCTGAGGAAGGCGTTGAGCTCCATCCCCCGGGGCTGGAGGTCGACGCCCACCTCTCCCAGCTGGGCCTGCATGATCTCAGCGACCTCCTGCCTCTCCTGGTTGGGGTTGAAGAGGAAGTCGATGGAGAGGGGCTCCCCCTCCTCGTTTTCCCGAATCCCGTCCCCATCCGTGTCCTCCCACCCTGCCGCGGAGAGGAGAGCCCTGGCCTGCTCCGGATCATATGGGAAGGAATCGGAGAGGGTGGGGTCGTATGCCCAGTGGGTAACTGGCACGGCCGTGTTCACCACGGTCCCGACCCCCCGTCTCACTCCCTCGAGGATCCGGTGGCGATTCGTCCCGACGGTGAGGGCCCGCCGGACCCTTTCATCGGCAAGCTTGGGTATCCGTGCGTTCCACCCTGCGAAGAGAACTGCCCGGTAGGGATACGCCACAACGGTGAGGTCCGGGTTCTCCGCCACACTGGCGGCATAGTGTGGAAGCAACCCGGCATAGACGTCCACGCTCCCGGTCTGGAGCTCAGCCAGCAGGGTCGGGGCTTCCTCGATCACCCGAAAGACATAACGGTCCAGGTAGGGGCGCCCACCGAGCCCCTCCGGGAACGCCGGGTTGGCGCCGAAGATCCACTGCGCGCCGGGATCGTGGGAGAGGAAGAGGAACGGCCCATTGCCCACCGGGCAGATGGTCCCGAAGGGGTGTTGACTCAGCTCAGAGGGAGGCACGTCCTCCAGGAGGTGGCGGGGCATGATGCCCACGGCCCGCCAGGGATCCATGAAGTCCATGTGGGGCTTGGTAAGGTGGAACCTGACCGTGAAGGAGTCCAACACCTCCACTCCCTCTCGCCCAGGACGGTAGTACTGAAAGAAGGCGGAGTTCGCGTAGTTCGTGGCGGGATCCGAGGCTCTCAGGAAGGTGAACTCCACGTCATGGGCCGTCGTAGGCTCCCCATCGTGCCAATACACGTCGTTTCGCAGGTGGAAAGTCAGCTCCGTGAGGTCCTCGGAGGTCTCCCAGGAGCGCGCCAGATAGGGGACGGGATTGAGATCCTCATCGTATTGGATGAGGGTCATGAGGTTCACGAACATCTGGTGCTGGGCGGAGGCGGCCTGTGACGCGTCGAAGCCGTTCATCCCTCCGCGAAGGTCGGCCACCGCAGCTACCACCACCGTGCCCCCGTACCGTTCCTCCTCCCAACCACGCCCGCTGAAGGTCTCCACGAAAGAATCGACCTTTGCAAGGGCGGGCCCACAAAAGGCGGCGATCTCCCGCTCCCGGACATCGGTGCACCCTGCGATGGGAAGGAGTGCCAGGAGGATGAGGATACTGGAGGATCTCATGTCACCGCCTCCGGGTTCCAGTAGCTGGGTCAGGAGGGCTTCCTGCCGGACCTGCTGGATTGCGCTCGCCAGGGGCCCTCCCGGATCAGGGAGCTACACCCGCCAGGTCCATGCCGGATCAAGATAGCGGGCTTGCAGCGCTTCGGCCGCCCTTTCCTCACCGTCCCGGAAGCTGTCCGCCGCCCAGACTCCCCCGAGAACGGCCGACAACCCGCTCTGAATGGCCTCCGAAAGTACGTCAAGCCGCGGCAGGAAGCCCAGGAGCTCCTTCAACGTCGCCGGCGGCGAGACCTCCACGTCTCCTCCCGCACTGAGACGCCCCAGGAGGTCCTGGTGCCCCTCCAGGATGATGGAGCCATGCTGGAGCACATTCCCACCGATCCGGACCTGGGCGCTCCCAACGAGTTTCCTCCCCAGGGCCGTGACCTCCCCCTCGGCTGGTTGACGGAAGCAGGGCCCGGCGTCCGGGGGAAGGCTGGGGCCCGAGGCTGCCGCCAGCTCTGCCGTGGCACCGAGCGCGCTGATTCCCGCCAGGAGTCCCTGGTTGATGAGCCGATAGCTTCGCCTGAGGCCGCCGAACGCCTTCTGGGGAAAGACGAGAGCGTAGGTGAGCTCCCTGTCGTGAAGCACCGCCCGTCCCCCGGTGGGGCGACGAACGAATCCCACCCCTTCCTCCCGCGCCAGCCCTTCGAGGTAACGGCCTCGGGTAGGCTCGTTCCTCCCGAACGAGACGGTAGGAGGGTCCCACCGGTAGAGGCGAAGCGCCCCCGCCGAGGCGTCCAGCTCTTGGGCCAGAGCATGATCTCTGGCCATGTTGGCATGTCCCGGGAGGGGAGGATCCACCAGCACCCGCCAGTGGAGACTGCTCATGACTTCCGACCTCGGAGTGTCGTCTGACTCCGGGGCGCATCAGAACTGGAAGATTCCACCCGGATGAACGATCTCCACCTTCGCCAGGTTCCCCACACTGGTCCTGAAAGCCTCCGCATCCTGGGCAATCATGTCGAAGGTGTTGTAGTGGATAGGGATGACGGTCGTGGGGCGAATGAACTCCACGGCCTGCAGAGCGTCTTCCGGGCCCATGGTGAAATTGTCACCGATGGGGAGGAGGGCCACATCCACCTTCCCCCTCAAGAGTTGCATGTCCATGAGCAGGGCCGTATCCCCGGCATGGTAGAGTCGTTTGCCGTCCAGGTCCATCCAGAAGCCGCCGGGAACGGTGGTGTAGGCCCCCTCGTCGTCACCGGCCACCTGACCTCCGTGCAGGGCGGGAGTCATCTTCACGTACCCGAACGGGAACCTGAACCCACCGCCGATGTGGAGGGGATGTGCGTTCTCCACTCCTTGACTCTGGGCGAAGGACACGATCTCGAAGGTGGAGACCAGCGTGGCTCCGGTCCGCTTGGCCAGGGGAATGGCGTCGGCGAAGTGATCGAAGTGCCCATGAGTACAGAGGATGAAATCTGCCCCCTCGATGTCCTCCGCCTTTACGTCGCTGACAGGGTTCTCGTTGAACCAGGGATCGATGATGATCCGGGTTCCATCGTCGGTGGTGAGGGTGAAGGTAGAGTGGCCGTGGTAGTGTAGCCTGGCCATTGGTCGCCTCCTTGTCTCTTGGGGGCTTTCAGATCATCGAAGCGGGGGTCTCCCGAGGATCCGTCCGGATGCACTCGGCATCACCCTTCAGGGAGTCATACCCCGGATCCGGCGCAAGCCGAAGGCCGGGATTCGGAAAGGGCCGGGAGGAGTCTACCCCCCGGCCCTTCTCTGATTCGAGCCCTATTCCTCGGCATATGCCTCCATGGGCGGACATGCACACACCAGGTTCCGGTCCCCGTAGGCGTTGTCCACGCGCCGAACGGGCGGCCAGAACTTGCTCTCCACCGTCCACGGGGCAGGGAAGACTGCTTTGCTCCGAGAGTAGGGGTGATTCCACTCATCGGCGGTGGCCATCCCCGGCGTGTGGGGCGCGTTCTTCAGGACGTTGTCCTCCGGGTCGGCGATCCCCTTCTCCACCTCAGCGATCTCCTCCCGGATGGAGCCCATTGCGGCACAGAAGCGATCCAGCTCGTACTTGGACTCGCTCTCCGTGGGCTCCACCATCAGCGTCCCGTGGACCGGGAAGGACTGCGTGGGAGAGTGGAATCCGTAGTCCATGAGGCGCTTCGCCACATCCTCGTCACTGATGCCGGACGTCTTCCGCACCGGCCGCAGATCCAGGATGAATTCGTGGGCCACCCTCCCTTTTTCTCCGTGATAGAGGATGGGGAAGTGGCTCTCCAGCTTCGCTCCGAGATAGTTGGCGTTCAGGATCGCCCCCTCGCTGGCCCGCCGCACCCCCTTCGCCCCCAGGAGACGGATGTAACTCCAGGAGATCGGGAGGATG
>JASFRP010000423.1:0-4250 GCA_050114895.1 Gemmatimonadota bacterium | reverse complement strand
TTGGCCAGCACCTCACTCCTTGAGGGACTGGTCTGGGGGGATCGGGCAGCGCGACACATCCGGGCTCGGCCCCCCTCCGGGGTGGTGGATGATTCAGCCGTCCCGGAGTGGGAAGACGCCAACCTGATCTATGACGCGGATCCCACGCTCATCCAGGGGGATATGCAGACGATCCGGAACATCATGTGGCACTATGTGGGTCTCGTGAGAAGCGAGCACCGCCTGAACCGGGCCCTGAGAGAGCTCGGCCACCTCTGGTCCGAGATCGAGGCGTTCTATCGAAAGACCCGCCTCACCGACGGCCTCATCGGACTCCGGAACAGTGCGCAGGCGGCTCTCAGCGTGGCGCGTGCAGCCCGGATGAACCCCCGAAGCAGAGGTTGTCACTTCCGTGAGGACAGTGCCACGGTGTAGGGGGGAGAGTCGGCGCCACGGCCCGGACCCGGTTCCCGGAAGGGTGTCAGGGGGCCTCCATCTCCTCCTGAATCCTCCTGGAAGTGGGCGTGACGGAAAGCCCGCCCAGGGCGGTGCACCGTAGTGCATGAGGCAGGCTCTTCCCTACCGCATCCATGGTGTCGATGACCTCGTCCAGGGGTATCACCGGATCGAAGCCCGCAAGTGCCATGTTGGCACAGGCCAGGGCGTTGCTGGCGGCCATGACGTTTCGTCCGAGGCAGGGGACCTCGACCCGGTTCGCAACGGGGTCGCAGATCATCCCCAGCGTGTTTTGAAGAGCCATGGAGGCCGCGCCAAGGGCCTCCCGGGTGCTTCCCCCTGCCAGCGTGACCAGAGCCGCGGCCGCCATCCCGGATCCGGCTCCGCACTCGGCCTGGCATCCGCACACCTCCGCGGCGAAGGTGGACCGGTGGGCGATGAAGACCCCGATGAGTCCCGCGGCAAGCATCCCCCGCGCCATAGCTTCCCGGCCCAGCTCCATGGAATGGCCTGCCCCGACACAGGCTCCCGGCAGGGCGCCGCAGGCCCCGGCGGTGGGCGCCGCCACGATCACTCCCATGGAGCTCTTGACCTCCATGAGGGCGGTCACGTAGGCGATGATGAGGTTCAAGACCCCGGCCTCCAGGAGACTGCCGTCTTCGAGATGCGTCCGGAAGGCACCGGCCTGGGGCCCGAGGATCCGGTGGGAGTAGTGCGTGCCGGCGAGCCCCTGCTGGATGGACCGCTCCAGGAGATCTACGATTCCCACCATCTCCTCCACCACGGCCTCCCTGGAGAGCTGTCCCCGCGCGCACTCGTACGAGACGGCCAGCTCCCAGAGGTCCAGGTCCCGGGCCTGGTTGTAGGTGAGGAGCTCATGGGCTGTGAGGAAGGGGACCTGAAGCCCCGGGGGGGAGAGGACGGGAAGGACCGGGGAGATGGAGCGGATCTCGGAGACCGCCCCCCTCGAGGTAAGGTCGCGAGCCACCGCTTCCGGAAGGACCCTGTTCCCTCTGACCTGCAGAATCCATCCGGTCCCGAGCCGGTGTGGGACGACGTCGTCTACCGAGACGTCCCGGTTCAGCTCCCGAAGGAGTGTCTCCGGGTCCTCCCCCCCGTTCTCATCCCCCTGGATCCAGAGCAACGTCTCGAACCGGTCTCCCCTCATGGAGAGCGGTGCCCCGTCCACCTCCACCACCTCCACCATCCCGCCCCCGGTGGATATGGCGGTCATGGTATGCTGACCCCGGGGACCTCGGAGGGTCATCTTGTAGGTGTTGGGGTGGGGAGCCGGATAGTCGGTGATGCGAAGCTCCACATGGATTCCCACTTCCGCCAGGGCGTGGGCCGATTCCACCAGGCGATCGTCGCTGGCCTCCCACCCCAGGAGCCCTCCGAACAGTCCCATGTCGGAGCCTTGCGTCTGGTGGGTGGTGGCCAGAGATCCGGCGGGGTGGAACTCCACCAGGACGTGCTCGACCTCCCCGCCCATGAGGTCTCTGGCCATGCGCCCAATGCGAACGGCCGCCGCACAGTGTGAGCTGGACGGTCCGCGCATCACCGGCCCGATCACATCGTTGAAGATGCTTGGCGGCAGCCCTTCCTGCGGCGCACGAGGTAGGATTGGCAGGTCCGACCGACATAGGCTCATGGGCCCCAAGGTAGGAGCCCGGGGACCGATCTGCGAGGAACTCTGTTTGTCTATCCGAAGCGAAGACCCGTGAGGTGGTCGAGGAAGAGACGCTCCCGCGGGGATAGGGAATCGGGGCCCAGGGCGTCCACCATCCCCAGGAGCCGCTCCACTTCCTCCCGATTCACCGGATGGAGACGGGAGACGTTGAGATTTCCCCACCGCTGCCGATCGATCTGGTGCTTTACCAGCTTGGAAGCATAGTGGGAGTTGGGCAGCTCGATGCGACGGCGCGCAGCGATCCGTTGTTTCCGCCACCGCCGGTACCAGAAACGGAGCCCGACGATGCCGGCGACGAGGAGCGCGAAGACAGAGATCCAGAGCGTCATGATCGCGAGACACTGGCCATCAAGGGGTCCATCCTTGCGATCCCCTTCCCGAATAAGGGGGAAAGGCCCGCTATGGCGCGGGCTCGGATCGCTTCCTCAATCTATATGACGAGATTTGTGCACGGGAGGTTGCAGATGGGACTCAGACGTTGAACCGGACGCTCACGAGATCGGCGTCGGAGACGACGTAATCCTTCCCCTGGATCTGAAGGAGCCCCCGGTCCTTCACCTTCTGTTCGGAACCGTGGTTCACAAAGACGTCGTACGGGATCACTTCGGCCCGAATGAAACCCCGCTCCAGGTCCGAGTGGATCTTGCCTGCGGCCTTCCGTGCATTCGTTCCCTTCTGGATCGTCCATGCCCTGACCTCATCCTCCCCTACCGTAAAGAAGGAAATGAGTTCCAGAAGGGTATAGGCCGCCCGAATGAACCTGGAGAGGGCCGACTCCGAAAGCCCGAGGTCCTCCAGAAACTCCACCTGCTCCAGGGGCTCCAGCCCCGCGATCTCCGATTCAACACTGGCGGACAAAAGAAGACCCGCTCCACCCTGGTGCCGGATCCGCTCAGCCACTTCGGGGCTGAGATCTCCGGAGGCTTTCTCCTCGGTGGTGTTGACCACCACCAGGAGCGGCTTCTCCGTAAGGAGGCCGAACCCCTTCAGGTGGTCCCGGTTCAGAAGCTCCCGGGGGACCGTCCGAAGGGGTTTCTCGTCTTCCAGAGCGAGCTTCATGAGCTCGAAGACCGCGATCTCCTGCCCAGAGGCCCGCTCCTTCCTGGCCCGCTCCAGACGTCTCTCCACGATCTCCAGATCCGCCAGGATGCACTCGGCATGGAAGGCCTCCAGCTCCGCCAGGGGATCCGGTTCATTCTCCAGGGCAGGATTGGGAAAGTCACGCAGGACCAGGCAGAGGGCTTCCTGATCCCGGATCTGTTGCAGGGCGCGACGGGAGAGCCCCGCCTTCTCGGCCCCGTGCTCCCCGGGGATATCACAGAACGCGATTTCCGCGAAGGTGGTCTTCCTGGGGGAGTAGATGGCAGAAAGCTTCCGAATGCGCTCATCGGGAACTTTCACGGTTCCCACCCTCAAATCTCCGCCGAAGCCCACCGGCACATCCAGGCCCGTCATGGCGTTGAACACCGTGGTCTTCCCCGACCCGGCAAATCCAACGAGTCCGATCTTCATGGTCCCGCTCCGTTATTCGATTCCCCCGCCGGAGTGATCTCCCGGAGACGAGGGAGGGTGGTCTCTCTCCCACACACAGAAACCCCACGCCAGGGCACCGGCGTGGGGCCGTCTTGCTGCCGACCCGGAAAGATAGTGGAAAAGCTATCGAAAGAGCAGGGTGCAGCTTCATCGTCCGCGCCGGCGGGATCTGCTCCACGTCGGTCCTCCAAGCCCGATGATGCCGCCCGGCTTGACACTCCTGGACCACCCACCTACCTCTCAGCCGGCCTACGGGAACCCGCGGGACTCCCGACCCTGGGAGGATCCCCCCGGGATCCCCCGGGACCCGGGCCCGCCCGGCGATCGTCCTCCGGTGTCGCCTCGAGCCGCATCCCGAAACTTTGGAGCCGTCCTTGGTCATCTATGGTGTCAGTCTGTTGGCCGGATGTCTGCTGGTAGGTCTCTTCCTTGGGGACCTTCTGGGAACCCTCATCGGGGTGCAGGCGAACGTGGGCGGCGTGGGGCTGGCCATGATCCTCCTGATCCTCCTCTCCGACGGCCTTCGGCGGAGGGGGCGGCTGACCCCGGTGACAGAGCAGGGGGTCCTCTTCTGGAGCGCCATCTACATCCC
>JASFRP010000422.1:0-4256 GCA_050114895.1 Gemmatimonadota bacterium | reverse complement strand
CCGACATGGTCTCGGTCTACATCCGCCAGACCCTCATCCAGATCGTCACCCCCGACCCCATGCGGGGCCGGGTGGCGTCGGTCTCCTTCCTCTTCATCGGGGCGTCCAACGAGCTGGGGGAGTTCGAGAGCGGTATCACGGCCCGGATCTTCGGACCGGTGCTGGCGGCGGTCCTCGGGGGCGTGGCCTCCCTCTTCGTGACGGGACTCTGGGCCTGGCTCTTTCCGGATCTCCGGAAGGTGGACCGGTTGGAGTGAGAGGCTCCCCCGGCGATACCTCGACCCTGTCTCGCTCTCCTCGCTCTCCGTACCATGTTGCAGCGTTCATCCCAATACCGGAGGCCGATCCGCATGAAGCCCCGTCTCGTCAGACTCTCCTGCTTCGCCCCGTCTGCGCCGCTCCTGGCCATCGCCGCACTCTTCACTCTCCTCATGGCTGCCTGTGAGGAGGGGTCGCGGCCCTCGGCCGGCTCGGACGATGTGCCTGCGGCATCCCTCCTCCCGACCCCGACGCCGGAGATGGAGGCGTGGGTGGAGGAGACCCTGGGGGGATTGTCCTTGGAGGGGAAGGTGGGGCAGCTGGTCTGCTCCGACATCTACGGTCAGTACCGGCCGGAGGACGACGCCGACCTTCAGCGATGGATCCGGCTGGCCCGAGACCACGGCCTCGGGATGTTCGTCCTCTACGGCGGGACCCCGCGGGACGTAGCCCACCTCCTGAACCGTCTCCAGAGGGAGGCGAAGGTCCCCATCCTGATGGCGGCGGATTTCGAGGGGGGACCCGGCCAGCAGGTGGTGGGAGCCAGCGAGTTCCCCGCCAACATGGCCTTTGCCGCTGCCGGCTCCCAGGAGCTCATGTATCGTGCCGCTGCTGCTGCCGCCGTGGAGGGGCGGGCCATGGGGATCCACCTGACCTACACGCCGGTGGTGGACGTCTCCACGCAGCCCCTGAATCCGGCGCAGAGCGTCCGCTCCTTCGGTGGAGACCTGGACCTCCTGGGCACGATGGTGCGCTCCTACGTCCGGGGATTCCACGAGAACGGGATGCTCACCACGGCGAAGCACTTTCCGGGACGGGGCGACATCGAGGTCATGCCGGACAATGCCCCCTGGACCTGGATCAACAAGCCCGCCGAGGCGGTGGAAGCGGAGGATCTGAGGGCGTTCAAGGAGGCCATCGACGCCGGGGTGGACTTCGTCATGAGCGAGCACATCGCTGTGCCGTCGGTGACGGAGGGATCGGAGCTTCCGGCCAGCGTGGAGGGGAAGCTCGCTTCCGGGTGGTTGCGGGACCGGTTGGGTTTCCAGGGGATCCTGACCTCGGATGATCTCTGGTACGAGCACGTGGTAGCCCGGTTCGGCGCCGAAGAGGTAGCCGTGCGGGCCTTTGAGGCCGGCCACGACATCATCCTGAAGCCACAGGATCCGGTGGCCACCATCGAGGCTCTGGCCGAGGCGGTCCGCTCGGGCCGGATTCCCGAGGAGCGCATCGACCAGGCAGCCCGAAAGCTCCTCACCCTCAAAGCCCGCCTGGGCCTTCATCGGAACCGCTTCGTCCAGGAGGACCGCGTGGCCGAGGTGGTGGGGACCCCGGCCCACCTGGCGCTGGTGCAGGAGGTGGCGGACCGGTCCCTGACCCTCCTGAAGAACGACGGTCTGCTACCCGTCGCTCCCGAGGCTGTGGAGAGGGTGGTGAACATCAGTGTGCAGAAGGCCCAGACCGATCCATCTCCCACTGCCCTGGAAGCGGCGCTGTCGACGGCCTTCCCCGGCACACGGAGCTTCACCCTGCGCCCGGGCTCCGGGGCTCCGGTGTACGGCCCGGCCCGGGCCGCGGCGGCCGAGGCCGACCTCGTCATCCTCTCTCTCTTCGTGCAGAGGGACCGGAACGGGGAGACGACACCGATTCGAGCCTCGGACCTGGAATTCATCCAGCGAATCCTGGCGATGAAGCCGGGCCGCGTGGTGGCCATGGCCTACGGGAATCCGCACCTCATCCGGAAGATCCCGGGGGTGTCCGCCTTCCTGGTGGGGTACGGGGAGGGAGGGTGGTACGGGAACCAGCAGGTCTACTTCGATTCCTTCGTGAGGGCCCTCACCGGAGAGCTGAACCCCTCCGGACGGCTGCCGGTCTTCGTGAGCGACGAGTACCCCATGGGGGGTGGATTGGGGTATTGAGAGCGGTTCAGGGAGGGGAGAATGGGCGACGGCATGTCTGAATGGGGACGTTTCCGCGGAAACGTTTGCTGACCCCTGTCGCATTTCCGAGGCCGAATCAGGCTGGGCTATCAGCACGGGCGTGTCAACGCCACGGAATCGCGTCCAGCTCCTCCTGGGTCATGGGTGGGAGGAGCGCCTCCCCCGGCTCCATCCGGTGGCCGGCGCCGTCCTGGACACAGAATCCGAGGCCGGTGACTGAGCCGTCCTCGGCCAGGGCGCCCCGGAGGGCGCAGCATCCGTACTCGCCGTTCTTGTTCAGAGCCACGAGCTTCATTCCGAACATGGGGCGGCCTCCATGCCGGGAGGCCAGGACCTCGCACAGGGCCCGGCAGGCCTCCGTGGGGCTGAGCCCCTCCCGCATCTTCTCCACCACCATCCGACTGGCGGAAACCTTCACGCACTCCTCGCCGTGGCCGGTGGCCCCGGCGGCTCCCACATCGTTGTCTACGTACAGACCGGCTCCGATGATGGGGGAGTCCCCCACCCGTCCCACGATCTTGAAGTGGTGGCCCACCGTGCTGGTGGCGCCGGCCAGGTCGCCGTTCAGGTCCAGGGTGAGGACGTTGATGGTTCCGCCCCCTTCGGGCTTGTCGGGGTCCTTCGGTGGGAAGTAGTAGTCCCGGTTGCTCAGGGTCTCCTTCCAGTTCAGCCAGTTCTTTCGGCCTTCCTCCGTCAGCAGGTCTTCTTCCTTGAACCCGTGCATCTTGGCGAACCGAAGCGCCCCCGCTCCCACCAACATCCAGTGATCGGTCCGATCCATCACCAGCCGGGCCACGGAGGAGGGGGTCTTGATGTTCTCCAGCGCAGCCACGGCGCCGATGTTGTTCCCGTCGGCTCCGTTCATGACCGAGGCGTCCAGCTGGAGGAAGCCCTCCTCGTTGGGGTCGCCACCGTAGCCTACCGTCCGGTCCCGGGGATCCAGCTCCGACACGTTCGTCGCCTTCTCGGCTGCGTCCATGGCGGAGCCCCCGGCCACCAGGATCTCCCAGGCGACGCGGGTGACCTCCTCGCGAACGGCCGCGTTGGTCTTGCTCGTCAGCACCAGGGGGCGGTTGGGAGGTGGCGTGTGGCGTTGCGGGTCCTGATCCCCCGGTTCGGCCTCCGGACCCAGGAGGGGAAGCGCGAGGCTACCGCCCACAAGCGTCGAGAGGAAGGCTCTGCGGTTCGGGTCTCTGGGGGTCATGGAACGCTCTCCTTAGCTAGTTCTTCGTCCCGAGGATTCGCACGCTGAACCCGAGCTCCCTGGACAGGGCGACCATCTCCTGGAAGATGTCGCCGTAGGCCACGGCCACGTGGTTGGAGAGGTAGTGGGCCATGAGGGTGTCCCGACCGATCCCCAGGTCCGCGGCCATGAAGGGCCACTGGCGGGTCGTGCCCTCCCACCATGCGTCCCGCGTCTCCGGGGGCAGGCGCACGACCTCTCCCCGGCCGATGTCCATCCAGAGGACCTCGTCCCGGATGTAGCACCGAGCCCAGGTGATCTCCCCGGCCAGGCTCTCCCCTGTGAAGGTGCCCCCGGGGATGGGGAAGTAGCCGGCGGGTTGCCGATAGCTGTGCACTCCCGCCAGGGATTCCGGGTCGTGGTTGAAGGCGTAGGCCCCGCACGAGCCGGAGTTGAGGAGGACCCAGAGAAATCGACCTTCGTGCTCTCCTCCCCAGCGGACGTCGTGGAACATTACCCCCTGGTGAAGCCCTTTGGCCTTCAGGAGGCGCTTCATCATTTCCATGGGCACGGCATTCCCCTGGTCCGCTTCCGTGGAGCAGACCACGGTGTCCTCGTTGGACTCGGGCCGGCAGGTGGAGTTGAAGAGCCCCTCCCCGAAGTCCGAGGGGGGCCGAAGGGGGATGAGCCCAAGCTGGTATTGCCACCCCACGCAGTCCGCCTTGTACTCCCTCACCATGTCCAGGACCGCCAGATAATCCCGGAGCTGTTCGCGGGTGGCGCGCTCCGTGAAATCCTTCGCTCCTTCTTCCGCCCAGTGGAAGACCACGCCCCGGTCTTTCACGAAGGCAAGCGCGTCCTGGATCCGCGCCTCC
>JASFRP010000421.1:0-4257 GCA_050114895.1 Gemmatimonadota bacterium | reverse complement strand
GTCAGGGGACGACCCTAGGCTTAGTATCGGCACCGGCCGCAGACAAGAAGGACGGGATCACCATGCCGGAGGAGACGAGCGGGAGCGGGATTGCATATCGATGCGCGGAGGAGTCCGATCTTCCCGACATCGAGGCGCTGAAGTCCAAGGTCTACGGCGGGGCCTCGCAGACAACGTGGGCCCAACGATGGACGTGGCAGTTCGTTCAGCATCCGTGGCGCCCGCAGGGAGCGCCCTCGAACTTCCTGCTGGCCGAGATCCGGGGCAAGCTGGCGGGGGGAATCGGCTGGATGCCGACGTTTCTGGACTGGGAGGGCAAGGAGATCCCATCCGCGTTCGGATGCGATCTCTTCGTGGATCCGGAAACCCGGGGTCACGGCCTGGGCAAGCTCCTTATCGACCGGGTGGTTCACGAGCACTCCGCCGACTCCCTGTGGATGAACTTCGATGCCGCCGGGGCCCGTCACTACGGACGTCGGGGCTTCACCCCGGTGGCCCCCGTGAACTTCATCATGCTCGTCGTGGACCCCGGGCGCATCCTGAAGGCGCGGGGAAAGGGGCTCCTGGGTGCCCTTGCCGGATGGACCGGGGGCGTGGTCCGCACCCTGATTCGAGCCCGGACCCGGGCCGCCCTTCCATCCGGGGTGGAGATCCGCCCCGTCACCGAGTTCGGGGAAGGGTTCGACCGTCTGGACCGGGCTCTCCGGCGGCCGGACCGGGTCCGTCTGCGGCGGGATGCCTCCTACCTGAAGTGGCGCTACCTGGACTTTCCCACGGGACCCTATGAGGTCCTTGCCGCCGAGCAGGGACGGGATGTCCTGGGCTACGTGGTTTTCCGGAGCCGAACGAACCGCGGCGAGGAGATCGGGCTCATCAACGAGCTGGAAGTCGATCCGCGGTTCCCCGGACTGGCCCGGGCCCTCCTGGGGAACGCGGTGCAGACCCTCCTGCCCCGGGGGCTTAGCTTCATCCGGGCCATGCCCACCCACTCCGAGGAGACCCGGGTTTTCAGCGGTTTGGGGTTCCTGGACACGCGAAAGACGCCCTATCTCTACGTGGCCCCGGGGGTGGCGCAGAAGCTGGGCCTTCCTGCCGACAGCTCCCGCTGGTGCTTGAGCATGGGAGACAGCGACCTCGATTACGCCTAGCCCGTTCCCCGCGAGGGTGTACGGGCCGGACCCAGGGAATCAATCCAGGAAGTATCTGCTTGGCCAAGTCGCTCTCGAGACAAACCCTGACCATCGCCATCGGGACCAGCGTCCAGTCCGTTCTGGCCCAGGTCGCCCTGAACGTGGCCCTGGTCCGGGTGCTGGGGAGCCAGGAGGACTTCGGTCTATTCCGGCAGGTCTGGCTCATCCTGAACACCGTCCATCCCATCTTCCTGATCGGCGTCCACTTCAGCATCTACTACTACCTCCCACGCCTGCCCCGGGACCGGGAACGGGCGTTTGTGCTGCGCAGCACCACCATCCTGTTCGTCTCCGGGGCCGCGCTCGCCGCCGGCATCTACTCCCTGGCCCCGTTCCTGGCCGATCTCTTCTCCAATCCCAGGCTGCTTTCGCTGTTCCGCGCGGTCAGCCTGTACCCCCTGTTCACGACCCCCTCCGCACTGCTCTTCCACTTCCTCATCGCCACGGATCGGGCAACCCGGGCCACCGTCTACAACATCGTCCTCTTCACGGCGCAGTCGGTCCTCATCGTCTGCCTGGTGGTGGTGGGGATGTCCCTGGCCTCGGTATTCCTGCTGCTGGCCGCCTATGCCGGGCTCCGCTTCCTGTTCGTGGCGGCGGAAACGACCCGGCTGAGCCGCGGCTACTGGCGGGCGTCCTTGCCCGTCGGCCTCCGGACCCAGCTCCGATACGCCATCCCCGTGGGCATCACCGCGACCGTGACCATCGCCGCGTCCAGAATCGACAAGTTCGTGGTCTCGTCGTTTATGGATTCGGCCACCTACGGGCTCTACTCGGTGGGGGCGATCGAGTTCCCCATCATCGTCCTCATCTCCACGGCGGCGGCGACGGTGATGCGGCCGAAGATCTCCCAGCTCCACCACGCGGGGAGAGTGGACGAGATCTCCGTCTTCTGGTCCGGGGTGTTTCGCAAGCTGCTCCTGATCATGGCCCCCATGGCCGCCTATCTCGCCGTCTTCGCCCCCCAGGTCATCGCCTTCCTGTACACGCCCGACTACGTAGCCGCGACGGGGATCTTCAGGGTCTATCTCCTGCTCACGATCTCGCGGGTCGTTCTCTTCGAGCCCGTACTTGCCTCGATGGGGAGGACCCGGGTCGTCTTCCTCGGCGGGGTGGGGTTCCTGGTCGTGGACGTGATCCTGAACGTCCTGTTCGTGAGGGGCATGGGCATCCTGGGTCCGCCCTGGGCCACCGCCCTCGCCACCGTTCTCCTCGCCGGGTTCTACGCCTGGCACGGCAGGCAGACACTGGCAACACCCTGGAGCCGGCTGATCTCGGTGGGGCTTCTGCTCCGGGTATGCCCGATCGCCGGTCTCGCCGCGCTGGCCGCGGTTCCGGTCAAGGAGCTGGGGCGGTCCAACCTCGTAACCCTGACCGCCGGAGCCGTCGTCCTGGGAGTGGTCTATGTGGCGGCGGCCTACGCCACACGCACCATTACCCGGGAGGACTTCCGTTTGCTGGCATCCCTTGTCCCGGCCTTCCGGTCCAGGCCGTCCCGGTGACGGGGCCGTGGTATAATCGCTGCTTCTCTTGACTGCCGCCGGATGATCCGGAGGCGGGAGATTCATGGATCCGACACCCTACAGCATCCTCTTCGTAACCTCCTCCAGCCGAAGCGGAAGCACCCTCCTCGATATCCTCCTGGGAAGCCTGGACGGCTACTTCTCCACCGGGGAGATCCGCCACATCTGGTACCGGGGGCTGCTCGAGGACTGGCCCTGCGGCTGCGGGGAACCGTTCTCCAAGTGCGAGTTCTGGCCCGAGGTCATCCGTTCCGCGTTCGGATCCCTGACCCGGAAGGATGCCGAGCGGATCGTCGAACTCCAGAAGCAGGAGGAGCGAACCCACCGGCTGGTCTTTTCCAGCTTGCGTCCGGAACGCCCTCTGTCCCCGCAGTCTCTCGAGTATCAACAGCGCCTGCTCGCCCTCTACGACGCGACCCGCAAGATCTCGGGCTGCCGGAACATCGTTGACTCCTCGAAGCTGGGGTCCCACGGCTACGTCGTGTCGCGCATGGCCAACGACAGCGGCCGCGTCGATTTCCGGTCCGTTCACCTGATCCGCGACAGCCGCGCCGTTGCCTACTCCTGGTACAAGATCTTGAAGAGCCGGGGGGGAGAGCCGCCGTCGGGTTCGAACCTCTTTCGCTCCGTCGCTTTCTCCCGGGGCTGGATCGGGTCCAACCTGACCTCTCATATCCTGGCCCGAAGGGTGGAGGGTCAGACCGTCATGTTCTACGAGGATCTGGCCCGGCGCCCAACCGAGGTCCTGTCCCGGTTCCTCTCCGAAATCGGCCTCGTGGAAGCGGGTTCCATCGTCAAGGCCGAGGCCAAGCCGACCAGCCACCATACCGTGAGCGGCAATCAGATGCGGATGTCGGACAAACCCCTGGAGATCCGGCCCGACATGGCCTGGAAGAAGAGCCTGCCGCGGACCCTCTGCTGGGGGGTCACGTTGCTTACCTCGCCCTTCCTCTACCGGTACGGGTATCTGGGGGGGGTCTCCTCGGACCGGTCCTGGGCGGGAAGTCGCTCCGGGGTAGGCTAGCCAGCAGATGGACCCTGTGGCCATCCCCCTTGCGGGGGCCCGCAGTTCCTGATCCGGAACCGGCCCTGCGCCTACGCGTGGTCCCTCTTCAGCGCGTTGGATAGGTACTTGAAGTAGCTGTCCCAGGTCATGCGGTACAGGTCTCCGACCAGCTTGATGTGCCGCGTATGATAGGACGCGATCTGACTGCGGTGGGACAGGCAGTAGTAGCTGATCTCTCCCGGAACCCGGAAGTCCGCCGCATACTCGCGAAGCGTGGTCAGCGCGGCCTGGGTGACCTTGAGCACGGTGGGGTCCTTGGTAAGCATGTAGTACTCGTACACCCCGTAAAGGGAGTAGATGAAACCGTTCAAGACCTGGTTGGGGACGCTGCGCGGATACTCTTCGATCCAGCAGTAGCCGAGAGGATCCAGCTCCACCGTGAACGGGGCCTGGACCCCGCGGGGCCTCAGGAAGCTGGGGAAGGTCTCCCGGCACGCCTCCAGGTACTTCTCGTCTCCGGTCACCTTGTACAGCCTGA
>JASFRP010000420.1:0-4257 GCA_050114895.1 Gemmatimonadota bacterium | reverse complement strand
ACCCTCACCCGGTGCCCGTCTCCCTTCTTCCTGGCAGCCTCGTAGACCGAACCTGCATCGTAGGCTCCGTCTGCCATGAGGGAAGCAACCCGATCATCGATCTGGGTCAAGAGATCGGGCACCCGCGCACAGTCCGCCGTGCGTCGATTGGTCAGCTCGGCGGCAAGGACTTCGCCGGTGTCCGCGTTGACCGCCCAGTGCAGTTTCCGCCAAACCCTTCTCTTTGGCGGCTTTCGCAGGTGTCCGACATGGACTCTCAATCCCGTGCTGTCGATGAGGAGGTGGATCGGTCCAGCTGTGACAGGTCGCTGGAACCGGTGGTTGTCGAGTTTCTTGAGCCGCCGTGAGAGAGTCGTGTGACCGGGGATCGGAAGGTCCAGGTCAAGGAGCTCAGCGAGGGACCGGAGGAACCCCTCGGTTTGGCGGAGAGGGAGATGGAAGACCATGCGGATGGTGAGAGCTGCCTCGATGGCCAAGTCCGAGTAGGTCCGTTGTCCCCCCGGCCTACCGGAAGCCGGGGCACACCAGGCCGAGAGCGCAGCATCCGAAAGCCAGACGGTCAGGTCACCACGATTCCGTAAACCGGCTTCGTACTGAGCCCAGTTCTGCACGCGATAACGGGACTTCACGTATTCATACTGGCTCCGTTTCGGGTACTTCATGGCTGGCAACTCCGGTAGGGGATGACCACACCCTATCATCACGCCAGGCCCGGAGCCATGCACCAACGCCGCGGAGGAATCGGTCGGCGCCCACCGCCGCAGCCAGCTCCGGCTTGAGCACCTTCAGCGCCACCTGTCGCCCACGCCTCAGGTCGTCGGTGAGGTACACCACCGCCACGCCACCCTCACCGAGCTTCCTTTCGATCCGGTAGCGGCCTTCCAGGGCGTTGTTCAGGTGGTCGATGGTGTCGGGCATCTGTGCGAACCGAGGCAGACCCTGCATCACTGGGAGGATGCGGGAGGGGTCCCTGTTGGGCTGTCAGGGGCAAATCCGGTCGATCCGGCGTTCCAATTAGCACCTGGGTTTGATGTCAAGAAAGACCGGTGGACCGCGCGGCGCGGCCGGGGTCCCTACCCCCTCCTCCCCTCCACGGCCCAGGAGCCGAGCAGGTCGTCGCCGCGCACCTGCCATAGCCGGGCGAAGAGGTTCACCGAGACACAGACATGGTTGGGGACGATGCGAACCAGATCGCCGGGCCGGGGCCGCCAATCCGATCCCCGGACATCGATGATCCCATGTTCCTCCGACAGGGCGGTGACTCGGAGCTCGGGTCGGTCCAGGACGCACCCGAATCCAGCGGCGGCTGAGGGATCGGGGAGGGATCCGTTGACCTCCTCCTTGGACAAGGCCTTGGACCCGGCGTCCACTACGGCTTGGCCTGGAATGGCGGTGCTCACCACGGTGGCCAGGACGCTGTAGGCACAGTCGGTCCAGGCGCAGCCGTCCAGGAGGGCTGTGGTGCGGTCGTTGAAGATGCCGGTGCCGGCCCGGACTTCGGTGGTGCCGGCGATTTCGTGGGACCGGAAGAAGGTGGGTGTGGATCCACCGCTCACAACGGAGGGGCTCAGGCCGATCCTCTCCAGGGCTTCCATAATCTGGACCAACTGGGCGGATAGAGCCTGGATACCCTGGGTTTGATCCGCCGACGGCATGCGGATGTGACCGGGATAGAAGAGGATGCCGTCGTAGTGGACCCCTGGAGTATCCGCAGCCTCCCGGGCTAGTTTGAGCGTGTCGTCCAGGCACGGGACGCCCACCCGCTTCAGTCCTACGTCCACCTCCACGAGGACGCCGACCTCCCGGCCTCGCTCCCGGGCCGCGTTAGCCAGATGCTCCAGGGCAGGGGAGGAGTCCAGGGCGACGGACAGCCGCACCCGTTCGTCCAGGGATAGTACCGCACCCAGTTTTCCTCGAGCCATGAACGGGTAAGCCACCAGGATGTCGTCCACCACCCGAGCCATGACCTGGGCTTCCTGGGGTGTAGCCACGGTTGCACCGATGGCCCCCACGTCGAGCTGTTTGCGGGCCAGCACCGAGGACTTGTGGGTCTTGGCGTGGGGCCGATAGGCCAGGTTGTGCTCCCTGCAGTAGGCGGCGGCAGTTCGCAGGTTGGTTTCCATGCGATCCACGTCCACCAGCGGCGCAGGAGTGTCCAGGTCCCTCCAGGAACCGACTTGAGCCATGTCAGGGTTCTCCTCCGCACCTCCCCGACCCAGGCTCCGGAGGGGCTTCCTCCGGAGACCGGGATCGAGGGGCGGAAAGATGCCGTGATCAGTGCATGTCCCACCAAACGGGGGTGTTGATGGTAGCTCCGTTCTGTCGGGCGATGGCCGCCTCCACCGCTTCCCGGTTCAGGGATTTCTCCCGGTCCGGGTAGGGAAGGCGAACGGGGATCATCCCGTCGTTGATGGCGTCGGGTCCGGCCACCAGGTGAGGAATGCCCGTTCTCCGCCACTCGGCATACGCCTCGGGCCCGTTTCCGAACAGGGCGATCCACTTTTGGAGGTGAATCTGGTTCAGCCCGGCCTGGCCACCCTGGTACTGGACTCTGGGTTGGGCCAGGTAGGTGTCGATGTCGCCTGAGCTGATTCCCAGGAGGCTCATGGCCGCGGTGATGGCGTCGTTATAGAGGTCCTCCGCGTCACTCCCCACCCATCCTCGCTCGGCGGCCTCCGCCTGAAGGAAGAGGACTTCGGCATACGACATAAGGATGGCCGGTGTGTCGGCACTGCTGAACCAGGTGCCGATGCGGGACACTTCGTTGAGGGGCGGATCGGACATGTCCCCGTTCTGGGTGCCCTTGTATTCGCCGAACTGGTTGGGGCGGGCATACACAGGCAGGCGGGGGTCGTTCAGGGCTTTCAGAGTGTCCACCAGGGTGGCGCTGATGGAGTGGTCGTCACGGTTCCGCTCGTATCCGTAAATGGGATGCACGTCCACGCCGTTGTCCACGAAATGGAGCGTGGCGTTGTCGGAGTTGCTGGAGAACACCCCTGCCGAGATGGCTCCGGACGCCTGGGGAGCGGCCAGGCTGGGATCGACTTCCGATAGCCGCATGGCCATGCGGAGGCGGAGAGAATTGGCGAAGAGCCGCCACTTCTCCATGTTGCCTTCGTAGAGCAGGTCACCGTCCTCGATCTTGGCCCCGGACGACGAAACCATCCCGGCCGCCGTCGCCAGCTCGCTCATGAGGGCGTCGTAGATCTGCTCCTGGGTGTCGTATTCCACGGTCATGTCCGGCGGGCTGTCTCTGCCCAGGAGGGCCTGGGAGTACCCGCTGTCACCCCAGAGGTCGGTCACGGCCTGCATGATCCAGGCTGTGAGGATCATGCCTACCGCTTCCACGTTGGGCCACTCTGCGTCCCTGCCCTTCTGTTTCACCTCGTAGAGGTCCCTTAGGGGTTCCTCATAGAGGGTGCTCCAGTGGCCGTTGATGGTCACGTCCTGGAACTCGTAGCGGTCTTCAATGGCGTAGCGGTGCTCTGCGTAGTGCTGTACCCAGAGCCCCACCATGTCCATGTTCAGGCTGGAGCCCTGGAGTCGCTCCGCTCCGGCCACGATGGCCGACGGGAGGAGAAACTCAGCGCCTACGCTCACGGGCTGGTTGGGGTTCTCGTTCAGCTTCGTGAGGTCGTCGCTGCACCCGCCCGTCATGGCGATGAGAACCGCGGCAGGAATCGCTCGAAACAGCATTCGTATCTTCATCGTTTCCTCGTCGGTTCGGGTGCTCAGAAGTTGGGGATCACCGACACGGAGAAGCCGAAGCTTCTCGCCGATGGGAACTGGCCCCACTCGTAGCCCTGAGCGTTGCCAGGGTTGAATGCGGTCTCGGGATCGATGTTGGGCACGTCGGTCCATAGGAAGAGGTTCCGACCGATCAGAGCCACGTTCATCTGGGACACCCTCAGCATGTCGGTAAACCGCTGGGGAACCTGGTACCCCAGGCGCACCTCGCGGAGCTTCACGAAGCTGGCATCGTAGGTGAACGGTTCGGCGATTCCCGACAGGCCTCGCCAGTAGTCCTGCGCCGACACTCGGATGTCGTTCGGGATGGTGTCGGTTCCCACCACCTTCACGCCGGGGACGATGAGACCTCCGCCCTCCGATGGTGACAGGGGCACGCCGTTCTCGTCGTAGAGCTCCCGGCCCTTGGTGGACATCTGGAGCACGCCGGATCGGACCCCGTACCGGTTGGTCATGGAGAACACCGATCCACCCTGCTGCGTGTCGATGAGGACGTTGAGGCTGAAGTTT
>JASFRP010000419.1:0-4269 GCA_050114895.1 Gemmatimonadota bacterium | reverse complement strand
CATGGATGAATCGGCCCTTGCCCTTCCCGCACATCGATGTCTGGTTCGCCTGCTCTGTCACAGAATTCCTCCCGGTCTCGTATGGGGGTCAGGGCACCCGGCGCAGGGGGTGGTCCAGCGTGAGGCCCTAGGCCGGGGACCGTAGCGTCGTGTCTTCGGGATCTTACGGAGGGATAGGCCTGGTTGCCAGCCTCGGTCCGAGAGGCTCGATTCGTTCTTGACTCCACGGGGGAGTTGGCGGACCTTGCCCATGGATCGGGCAACCCTGGGGCGTCTGCCCGGAGCTTGGGAGGGGGCGGCCGGAGCCCGGCCGTGCGATCCTC
Organism: Gemmatimonadota bacterium; assembly: GCA_050114895.1. Classification (GTDB taxonomy): domain Bacteria; phylum Gemmatimonadota; class Gemmatimonadetes; order Longimicrobiales; family Gaopeijiaceae; genus JASFRP01. The sequence goes on along the minus strand of JASFRP010000419.1, from coordinate 3,946 downwards.
TATCGCCAGGTGCAAGACGGGGGGCTATGGCCCTCTCCCAGACTACCATGGAGGCTGGATGCGCGTATCGGGTTTGGCGCTGGTTCTTCTTCTAAGTGGCTGTTCAGTCTATGTGTCCCACCCGCCGGATGCGCCTCCCCCGCCTGGAACCGAGGTGCGAGTCATGCTCACGACCCCCGGCGCAGTCCGGGTCTCCAGGCTTTTCGGTCAGCCGTTGGAAGAGATCCAGGGGCGGCTGTTGAATGCGAACGGGGACTCCCTGGGCCTCTCTCTCACTCGCACCACCGAGTACGGGCGGCCATGGGATTCCACCGACACACTCATGGTAGCCCGGGAGGAGTATTTCCAGCTGGATGAGAAGCGCCTGGACAGGACCAGAACGGCGATCCTGGTGGGTGGTGTGGGGGTGGTCTCCGGAATCGTGATCGCTGCGCTCTTCAGGGCGGCCACCCGCGGTGGGGAAGGTGAGCCGCCGGGGGACAGCGATGTCACCCTGATCCCCCTCTTCTCGATCCGTCACTGACAAAGGGGGGAAGACGTCGCGGGAACCGCGAAGAGCTGGGATTCAGGATTTCCGGCCGCTTCCCCCCGAGAGAGATGGGGCAGAGTCGGAAGAGAAGATGTCCGCTCTTCGTTGATCTGGGGCGTGCCGGTTAGTACTATGGCCTTGGTTGGGATGGGGGTGTGATGGCGTCTCGCCTGCCTCCACACCAACCGACCCGGTCAATCCCACATCGATCGAGGCAGGGCTTTGACGGCTTCACGGACGAAGGCATCGTGCCGCCTCTTCCGCCGAGCTTTCGCCGGGGGAACGGTACTGCTCGCCATTGGACTGATGAGTCTGGCGTCGGGGCCGCTGTGCGCCCGGGCTCAGGGGATTGGGACCATCGTAGGGCGGGTCACCAGCGGGGATGAGGGGGCGAATCTTCCCAACGCTCTGGTCTCCGTTACGGGCACGGGGCTCAGCGTGTTGACCGGGGAGGAGGGCTGGTACCTCCTCGTCGGCGTTCCCGTGGGGCGCCACGAGATCACCGTCCAGCTTCCGGGCTATTTCGAAGTAAGGGACACCGTGGACCTGGGGCCTGACGACACGCCGGTCCTGTACTTCCAGCTCGAGCCCGACCCCATTCCCGTGGATGAACTGGTGGTCTCGGCAGAAGTCCAGCCCCCTGCAAGACTGGCGCACGCACGGGTGATCGGGGAGAAGGAGATTGCCAGACGCCAGGCGAGCACGGTCACCCAGCTCCTGCAAGGGCTGGTTCCTGGATTGACCCAGACGGTGACGAGTGGTGATGTGGGAGCCGCCGCTCAGATCCGGTTGCGGGGCACCCGATCCCTCGAGGCCTCCCCACCCCTCTTCTTCGTGGACGGAGTCCTCGTTGCGAGCGCCCACTTCGGTGGCCCGGCGGGCACCGGGAGCATTCTCACGTTCCTCGACAACATCAACCCACGTGACATACAGCGGATCGAGATCCTCCACGCGGCGGAAGCGACGACCTTGTTCGGAACCGACGCCGTTGGTGGAGCGATCCTCATCTTCACCAAACGCTGAGGGCCCGGGGGAACCCGTTTTCCCGGGGCGTGACGTCAGACAGGAGGAGGCCCGGCAACACATCGATAGCACCATGTCCTCGAGAGAAGCACGGAAACCACACCCACGAGGAGGAAGAGATGCATCCAAGACTCGTAAAGGTGTCAAAGGCGAGATTGAGGGGCCTGTGGCGGCTTGCCATGGGACTCTCTCTCATCTTGCTCTTAGCCACCGCTGACAGCGTCGTGGCCCAGCAGACGGGCACGGTGACCGGGGCGGTCACCAACGCGACCACGGGCCGGGGAATTCCGTCGGCCCAGATCTCACTGGTGGGGACTGACTTCGGAGGTTTGTCCACCGCCAGTGGCCGGTATCTCCTGCTGAACATCCCGGTGGGGACCTACACCGTCCGGGCGGAGATCATCGGCTACCAGACCCAGGAGGAGCAGATCACCGTGGGCGCGGGTACCGCCGTGACGGTCGACTTCGCCCTGAGCGAGGAAGCCATCTCCATGGACGAGCTGGTGGTCACCGGGACAGCCGGAGCCTCACGGCGGCGTGAGATCGGCAACAGCGTCGCCACGGTGAACATGCGACAACTCAGCGAGGTGAAGGCCGCCACCAACGTTTCGGACCTGCTCCAGGGACAGGTGGCCGGCTTGCAGCAGTTCACCACCGAGGGCGCGCCTGGAGCCGGTACCAGGCTTCGGCTCCGGGGCAACAACTCTCTGACCCAGGGCAACTCCCCCCTCATTTACGTCGACGGCGTCCGGCTGGTGAACTCCCTCCCGAATGACCGGGGCTCACAGCAGATGACGAGCGCCCTGAATCTCCTGAACCCCAACGACATCGAGCGGATCGAGGTCATCCGGGGGGCGGCCGCCACCACTCTGTACGGTACAGAGGCCAACAGCGGAGTGATCCAGATCTTCACGAAGCGTGGCACGGCCGGCCGGGCCGTCTGGAATCTCGGAACCCAGTTCGGAGGCACGAAGCTCACCTCCAACAACCTGGGGCCGGTGATCGGACCCCACGAGACCTGGCAGGGGATCAAACCCTGGGTGAATACGGGGCTACAGTACAAGTTCGACGGGTCGGTGCGGGGAAGCGCCAGCGGGATCACGTACTACCTCTCGGGAGAGTACGGCTACGAAGGCGGGGTTTTCAGCGACCAGCCCAACGGGAACGACTCCAAGCTGGCAAGCTTCCGGACCAACGTGAGCTTCCAGCCCCTGAACACCCTGAACCTCGCCGCCACCGCCAGCTATTCCCACCGGTTCACCAACTGGGTCCAGAGCGGGGACAACCGCTACGGGGCGATCCTGAATTTCCTCAGGAGCCCGAAGAACTACGTGAGCGGCGACGACGCCCTGGTCTTCAACCAGAGAACCACCTCCATCGACGATCACTTCGTTGGAGGGATCACCGCCACCTACAACCCCATCTCCTCCCTGACGAACCGATTCACGCTCGGGTTCGACTGGCGGGACGCCACCAACGACTGGGTCATCCCCCGTGACCACGTGATCCGCCCCGACGGGTGGCGGCAGCTCACACGGTGGCGGCGAACCACCATCACGGTGGACTACGTGGGGACCTGGCAGAGAAGCTTCATGGATGACTTCTCCTCCCAGTTCTCCTTCGGGGGTCAGCTCTTCAACGACTACATGCACAACGACTACGGGGAGACCCAGAGCTTCGCGGGACCCGGTCTGGACCAGACGCTGAGCTCCGGAGCTCTCCCGGACGCTTCAGAAAACCTGGAGAAGTCGGTGAACGCCGGGTTCTTCTTCCAGGAGATGGTGGGATGGAGAGACCAGCTCTTCCTCACCGCCGGGTTGCGCGTGGACGGAAACAGCTCCTTCGGGAACGACTACGGGCTTCAGGCCTACCCGAAGGTCAGCGCCTCCTACCTCCTCTCCGACCTCGGCATCCTCCCCGAAACCTTCGACGTGTTCAAGCTCCGGGCAGCCGTAGGTGAAGCCGGGCGGGCTCCCGGCGTCTTCGACGCGGAGAGGACGTGGTCGGCCACGACCGGGAACGAGGACAAGGCCGGGGTGACCCCCAGCAACCTGGGGAACGCCGATCTGGGACCCGAGCGGACCCGTGAGATCGAGGCCGGGTTCGAGGGAAGTGCCTTCGAAGACAGGGTGTCGTTCGACTTCACGTGGTATGACGCTACTACAAGGGATGCCCTCGTGGATGTCCAATATCCACCCTCGCAGGGGTTCCCGAACGCCCAGCTCTCCAACATCGGCGAGATCCAGAACAGGGGGTTCGAGGTGACGGTGGGCGTCACGCCTCTCCGGTCTCCGGATCTCTCCATCGATCTGACCGCCCAATACTCCCACAACAAGAGCGAGGCGAAGAACTTGGGAGGGAACCAGCTCCAGATCGGATCCGCCTCCTGGCGCC
>JASFRP010000418.1:0-4289 GCA_050114895.1 Gemmatimonadota bacterium | reverse complement strand
CTCCCGGATGGCGTCCCAGTCCCGGCCGTGCATGTTCTCGTCGTAGAAGCGGTACTTCATCACCCGCCAGCTCTCCTCGAAGATCTGCTCCCACTCGGCCCGGTGGTCCACCTTCACCCGGAAGGAGAAGGAGACCCGCTCGGCCCGGGGAGAGCCCCCGGAGAGGGGCATCTGGAAGACCTCGGCGCCGCCGGAGGGCGCCCGCCCGAAGCCTCCGAATCCGCCCCCGCCTCCGCTTCGGAAGAAGAAGACGGTGCTTCGGTCCTTGGTGGGCTGGAGATTCGAGAAGTTCCCGGCGGACAGCTTCCGGGCCTCTCCTCCGGTGATGGACACGGAGAAGAGCCCCGGCCCCTCGTCGTCTCTCGAGGTATAGTAGACGGTCTCCCCGTCGGCGGAGAGGAAGAAATCCCCGGCGCCGTTTTCCCCGGAGGTGAGCTGCTTCGCCCGCTTCTCGATGCCGTCAGGATCGATCTGAAGGGGCTCAGGAGCGGCCTCCTGCTCTGATCCCCCCCGGCCGGCCCGACTCTCCCCCCCGGCTTCCGACTCCTCCTCCCTCCCCCTGACCAGGGGGTCGTCGGGGTCCTCCGTGAGGCGGGCCAGGGAAGCTACGAAGAGATGGGACGTGCCACCGTCCCGGGTGGACAGGAAGACCAGGTGCTTCCCGTCCGGGGTGAGGACTCCGCTCCGGTCCCGGAAGGGATCTCGAGTGACGTTGAGCTCGTCCTGGGAGGAGACGTTGAAGAGGTAGAGCTCATCGTTCTCGTCCAGGTCTCGTTTGCCGTAGAGGAGCCATCCACCGTCCGGGGAATACTGGCTCAGGGAGAACCCCTGGTTGACGTGGTAGGCCAGCTGCCTGGTCCGGCCGGAGGCCACCTCCACCTCGAAGAGGGTGTTGGCAGCCACGAAGGCGATGCGATCTCCCTGGGGAGACCAGACGAAGTCGTCGTCCTTGTAGGAGTCGTGGTCCGAGATCCGGCGCCGTTCCCCCGTGGCGAGATCCGCCACCCAGAGCTCCTCCCTTGCCCCTTCATCCGATACGAAGGCCAGCTGGGTTCCGTCCGGGGAGAACTTCTGGTATCGGTCCCGCCATGCAGAAGCCGTCACCTCTCGATTCTCACCCTTCTCGGCATCCACCGGGACCAGGAAGATCTCCCCCCGGCTGTCCACCGCGAGCGTCTTCCCGTCGGGATGGACGTTGAACCCTTCCGCCCGGTTCTCGACGTCGACCCATTCCACCTGGTTGATGCTGGGGTCAAAAGCCAGGGAGACCGGAATCTTTAGGGGCTGGCCGTCGGGGACGTCCACCAGCCAGAGCTCCTGGTCCTCGGTGTAGATGATGGTTCGCCCGTCGGGGCTCATGGCCGGGTACTTCACCCCCACCTGATGGCGGGTCACCTGGGTCGGGTCGCTCCCGTCGGGGCCCATCTTCCAGATGTTGAAGGTCCCCCCCCGCTCGCTCAGGAAGTAGAGGGTTCCATCGGCTCCCCACATGGGCTCACCGTCGGGGACGTGCTCCCGAAAGGCCCGGAGGTCCGTGTCGGTGACCTGGGTGATGCCGCCGGTCTCCCGGTCCATGACATAGATGTCCGGAGCCCGGTTTCCCTTGTACCCCTTCCGGGTGGTGTTCACCCCTATCCGGTTGAATGCGAGATACCGTCCGTCGAGGCTCACGGCCGCCGCAGCGGCGGCATCCATCTCCATGGGCTTCGGCAGGCCTCCGTCCGGCGACACCGTGTAAGCCGGAGAGAGGAATGGATGGGTGGACCTGGACGAGGTGAAGATGATCTCCCCGTCGGGGGTCCAACCGGCCACCATGTCGTTTGTGGTGTGGAAGGTGAGCTGAACGGGCTCGCCGCCTTCAACGGGGGTGAGCCAGACGTCGTAATTGCCGAATCGGTCGCTGGAAAAGGCCACCCACCGTCCGTCCGGAGAGAAACGGGGGGCCACGTCCCTGGCCAGATGATTGGTGAGACGCCGGGGATCGGTACCCTCACGGGTGGCTACCCAGATGTCCCCCTGGTAGGAGAATACGATGAGGTTCCCCGCCACGTGCGGGTCCCGCATGAACCGAATCGGCTCAGCAGACGGCAGGGCTCCGGGGTCATGCACAGTGTGCAGCGCACCCGTGCCTTCGGGCAGCGCAAGAGTGAGAAGCACCACGAAAAGGAGAATCGGCCGAAGGGCATTCATGGTCGGCTCCAGGATCCGGGAGATACAATCGACGAAACGGGGCCAAAGTACGGCCCCCGATCATCCTTGGGAAATGTCTGGGACCGAGTTCCGCCCGGCACATCCCACGAGGGCGCCGCGGCGCCCCGTGGCCCACTCCACCCGGAGGTCTACCGGGCTTCGACCTGCTCCACCCCCCGGCGCCACCGGGCGGGGAGACTCCCCGATCGCCCGAAGGCCCGAATCAGCGTACTTTGGAGCCTCGGTCCAGGAGGCCTTGGATGCCCGCCAGGGTTCCGGCAACCCGAGATCGGCCAGAACCTTGAAGAAGTCACCCCGTAAAGGAGACCCCATGTCCCCTAGAACCACTCGCCGCCCCATTGGGCTGCTGATCGTTCTGACCTTCCTTACCCTCCCCCTCCAGGCGGTCCTGGCCCAGACCCAGGCCTCCTGGCTGGACACGCCGGCGGAGGCGACCAACTACCAGAACGGCGGAACCCTGTACGAGCCCCTCATGAGCTTCGTCTATGAGCTGGAGTCCAGGACGGAGCTCATGAGTGTCCTGAAGCTCACCGAGACGCTTGGAGGTCGGGACGTGGTCCTGTGCGTCCTGTCCAACCCTCCCGTGTTCAGACCCGACGACCTCGCCGGGGCGAACCGGCCCGTGGTCCTCATCGTGAACAACGTCCACGGAGGGGAGGTGGCGGGGAAGGACGCGGCCATGGCCATCATGCGGGACCTGGTCATGGGAGACCTTCAGCCCCTCCTGGACGAGGTGACGGTGCTGGTGGTTCCCACCATCAACCCCGACGGAGCCGAGGTTCGGCGTCGCACCAATGACGAGGGCTTCGACATGAACCGGGACTACATCAAGCTGGAGTCCCAGGAGATCCAGGCCCTGGTCACCAAGGTCATCAACCAGTGGCACCCCGACATCCATCTGGATACCCACCACGGGGGCGCGGCCCCCTACACCCTCGTGTACCAGGGGAACATGAACCCCGCCGGGGACCCCAATATCATGGCATTCGGGGACGAGGAGATTCTCCCTCGGGTCCGGGAGGCCCTCCGGGCAGAGGGATACGACGGGTTCTGGTACTCGGGTCCCACCACGGTGAACGGCGTGGAGGGATGGGGCCCCACCTCCGTGGAGCCCCGGAAGCAACACGTCTACTCGACCCTGGCCAACATGGTGGGGTTCCTCTACGAGACCCCCAGCAGCAGCCACCGGCTGATGGACAACGGCACCCGCGTGGTTCCCGTTCCCGAGGAGGAGCGCTACCAGCATCAGGTCCGGGGACAGTACATCGGACAGCGGGAGCTGATCCGGTTCGCCGCCGAGAGGGGCGATGAGCTCATGGCGGTAACAGCCAAGGCACGGGCCGACGCCATCGCCCGGGGCGATGACGACTCAGATACCGCCACCGATCTGATTCCACTGGAATACGAGCAGGTGGAACGGTACACCCTCCCATTCTGGCGGCGGGTGGGCGGCGGTCGTGGGTTCGGAGGCGGCGGCGGAGACCAGGACGTGCAGTTCGAGATGGTGGAGGGTCCGGTGTTCACCAGGTGGACCCCGACCCGGACTACCACCCGTCCCTGGGGCTACCTCATCCCCAACAGCCTCACCAAGGTCGTGCCCCTCCTCCTGGAGCACGGGATCACCGTGAAGGAGCTCACCGAGGACGTGGTGCTCGAGGTGGAGGCCTACACCGCCACCGAGGTCACGACCACGGAGTACTTCCAGGCCCATTACCTGAAGGCGGTCAAGGCGGACAAGGAGACCAAGACCATCACCATGCCGGCGGGATCGTTCTTCATTCCCAGTGGCCAACCCATGTCCAACTTCATTTCCTACATCTTCGAGCCGGAAACCAACGACAACCTCATCACCTGGGGTTACCTGGACAACATCCTCCGGACCACTCCCACGGAGGCGGAGATGGAGGCCCAGCGTGCTCAGATGGAGGAGATGCTGGCCGGGATGTCGGAGGAGGAGCGGGCGCAGATGCAGGCGAGGATCCAGCGGCAGATGGGTCAGGGTGCCGGGGGCCAGGAGATCCCCATGTACCGGGTCATGCACAAGGTCGACATTCCGGGGGTCCTGGTCCAACCCTTCA
>JASFRP010000417.1:0-4293 GCA_050114895.1 Gemmatimonadota bacterium | reverse complement strand
CCAGGAGATCGAGGACGGCAGCACGCTGGGCGCCCTGCGGTTCGAGAGCAACACGGCTCTCACCTTCCGTCGGGAGATCCTGCGGCCCTTCCTCGACCACTATCTCACCGATGCCGCCCCTCCTGCGGAAGTCGCCCCGGTCACGGCCTTCGAGACGGGAAGCAACGCCTGGCGGAGACTCCCGGCCTGGCCCGCCGGATGCGCGAGCGGGTGCACCGTCAGGCCAACGCCGCTCTACCTCCGTTCGGGCCTGGAGCTGAGCTTCGAACCGCCGTCACCCGGCGGGACGGGCTATACGGAGTACGTCTCGGATCCGGCGAAGCCCGTTCCCTACAGGGCACGGCCCATTCGCCCCACCGGGTACACGGAGGAGCTGACGTGGTGGAGATGGCTGGTGGACGATCAGCGGGAGGCCTCCGGGCGCCCCGACGTGGTGGCCTTCGTCACGGACGTGCTGACCGAGCCCCTGAAGATCAGCGGGGAGCCCGTCGCCAACCTCGTCGCTTCCACAGACGGCACCGACTCCGACTGGGTGGTGAAACTCATCGACGTCTATCCCGACGAGGTGGCGGGCCAGCCCGAAATGGGTGGGTACCAGCTGATGGTGTCGGCCGACATCTTCCGCGGGCGGTACCGGGAGAGCCTGGAGGCCCCCACGCCCCTGGTGCCGAACGAGCCGCTGGAGTATCGCTTCGCGCTGCCGACGGCGAACCACGTGTTCCTGCCGGGGCATCGGATCATGGTCCAGATCCAGTCGAGCTGGTTTCCCCTCTATGACCGGAACCCGCAGAGCTTCGTTCCCAACATCTTCTGGGCGCAGCCGGGAGATTTCCGCCGGGCCGTGCAGCGGATCCACCATGCGCCGGGACGGGCGAGCTTCGTCCAGCTGCCGGTGGTGAGGACCCCCTGAGGAGAGTGGGAAGGATGGGTTCCCTGTTCCGACACGACGCGAGGGAGATCATGCCCCTGGTGTGGTCTCCCCACTACGAGGTGGATATCGGAACCCACGTCTTCCCCACGGCGAAGTACCGCCTCGTTCGGAGCTCTCTCCTGGAAGCTGGGGTCGCGGCCGAGTCGGACTTCCTGCAGCCCGAACCGGCATCCTGGGAGCAGGTCGGGGTCGTTCATTCCGGGGACTACCTGGAGAAGATACGAAGCGGAAACTTGTCACTGGGAGAGCAGATGACCCTGGAGCTCCCTTTCAGCTCCTCCCTCCGAGAGTCTTCTCTCCTCTCCTGTGGCGGGACCACCCTCACGGCACGCGAGGCTCTCGTCGAGTCCGTAGCGGTTCACCTCGGCGGGGGCCTCCACCACGCGTTCCGGGACCACGGCGAGGGGTTCTGCCTGTTGAACGACGTGGCCGTGGCTCTGGGGTGCCTCCTGCAGGAGGGGACGGTGTCCAGGTGCGCCGTGGTGGACCTGGACGTGCACCAGGGGAACGGCACCGCGGCCATCTTCCGGGACGATCCCAGGGTCTTCACCCTGTCCATCCACCAGGAGCGCAACTACCCCTTCCCAAAGCCACCCAGTGACCTGGACGTGGGGCTGCCCGACGGGACCGGAGACGAGGCCTACCTCACCCACCTGACCCAGGCGCTGGATTCAGCTCTGAGCCGACAGCGACCGGAGTTGGTGATCTACCTGGCAGGGGCAGACCCCTTCGTCGAGGATCAACTCGGAGGCTTGGCTCTGACGAAACGGGGCCTGGAGCGGAGGGACCGAACGGTCCTGGAGCGGTGCCTCGAGGCAGAGGCCCGGGTGGCAGTGGTCCTGGCCGGAGGGTATGCTCGGCGGCTGGAGGACACGGTGGAGATTCACCGGCGAACGGTGGAGGTGGCCCGGGAGGTCTGGAGGTAGCTGCCACCCGGTTCCGCCGCTTCACCAGGGTCGGGACAAGACGGGTGGGGGACGACATGGCGGTACCGAAGGATCCCGGCCCGGTCGTACAGGTCGATGACGAGGCTGTCATCGTACAGGTGGAGGAAACACCAGCCTCCGTGTGTGAATGCGTGGATGGCTTTCTGGGACTCTCGAAGGGGATAGGGGTTGTCCCGGCCGCCCCCACCGCCACAGACCACCTGCAACAGGTTCTTGGATATGGGAAGAAGCTCCATGGAATGGTTGTGTCCCGCCAGGTACACCTGCACCCGGCCCTCGAGGCGCGGGGCGAGACGCTCCAGCATGGATTCGTTGGCAGGGTGAAGCCCCACCGTCGCCATGGGTTGGTGAGCGTATGCTACGATCCAACGGTCATCGGCCACGGCCAGGACCGAGTCGACCCACGCCAGCTGCCTCTCGGTGGTGCTCCCCCGCATCCGGATGTTGTGGGCGTCCAGCGCGAGAAACCGTACCGACTTTCCCGACGGCAGGGGCTTCTGGAAGGTGTAGTGCTGGGCGATGAGACTCCAACGGGGATTCCGCTCGGAATACTGGATCTGGTCCTTGATGCTCCCTTCGTAGTCGTGATTCCCCAGGGTGGGGAAGAAGACCAGACGCTCCCAGAATGGACCGGTGTAGACGCGTTCGAAGACGTCCTCGAAAAGGGGGTCGTAGAGACCCCTGACTCCGCTGGGGTAGAAGTTGTCCCCCACGGTCAGGACGAGGTCCGGAGGGGCGTCCTCATGAACCCACTCGATGGACCGTGCCACATCTCGTTGCCCCGGCCCACCCGTGCCCCAATCTCCCAGGACCAACACCCTGAGGCTGGGTCCCGCCGGGAGGGGTGGGGGATTCTCCTGCGGTGGTATCGGGGGGATGTCCTCGAACCCCGGTGCTCGATAGAGGCACCCGGAGAGGAAGAAGAGGAAGAACGCCAGCCGGCCCACTCGATTCATTGATCTGCCTGCCTTGGCTGGAGGTCGGCTTCCCGAAAGGGAGCAAGGTAACCAAATCGGTCGGTTCAGGGCAGACCTCTTACGGGAGTCCTCGCGGGGACAGATACGGGGCCGGGGGCAGAGAGTCCTCCCGCCTCACCTTGCCGTCCTGCCTGCTTCGCCCGATGATGGCGCCATGGCACCCCGTTCCCAACGGAGATTCCGACCATGGCTATCATCTCACCGCACGGCACGTCCCGGAGACGCTTCATCGGGAAGCTGGCCGCAGCGGCCCTGGCCTCCGGGGCCACTCCTCACCTCCTCTCGGCCTCCAAGGGCCCCAGGGCGGAGACGCTCCCCCTCCGGCGCTACCGGAGCCCCAACGACCGTATCCAGCTCGCCGTCATCGGCGCGGGCGGGATGGGGACGGCCGACGTGGACACGGCTCTCCGGGTTCCCGGGGTGCAGCTGGTGGCCGCGTGCGACCTGTACGACGGCCGTCTCGAGGCGGCCAGGGAGAAGCATGGACAGGAGCTGTTCGTGACCCGGGACTACCGGGAGGTCCTGGCCCGCCCCGACGTGGATGCCGTCATCGTGGGGACCCCGGACCACTGGCACGCCCGCATTTCCGTGGAAGCGTTACGGGCCGGCAAAGCCGTTTACTGCGAGAAGCCCATGGTCCAATCCATCGACCAGGGGCAAGAGGTGATACGGGCGCAGCGGGAGTCGGGGAAGACCTTCCAGGTGGGAAGCCAGGGCATGAGCTCTCTCGGGAACGAGAAGGCCCGGGAGCTCCTGGCCGATGGGGCTATCGGCCAGCTCAACTACGCCGAAGGCTTCTGGGCCAGGAACGACCCCGTGGGGGCCTGGCAGTACGCCATCCCCGAAGACGCCTCGGAGGAGACGGTGGACTGGGACCGCTTCCTGGGTGACACCACCCGCCGTCCTTTCGACCCGCTCCGGTTCTTCCGGTGGCGGAACTACCGGGACTACGGCACCGGCGTGGCCGGTGACCTCTTCGTCCACCTCTTTTCCAGCCTCCACTTCGTGGCTTCGTCTCTGGGTCCCACCACCATCATGGCCCAGGGTGGCCTCCGCTACTGGAAGGACGGCAGGGAGGTCCCCGACGTCCTCCTGGGGATGTTCGACTACCCCGAGACCCCGGCCCATCCCCCCTTCAACCTCTCCCTCAGGGTGAACTTCGTGGACGGCACCTCCGGGAGCACCTACCTGCGCCTGGTGGGGAACGAAGGAGCCATGGACGTGGACTGGGAGGAGGTGATCCTGAGGCGGAACAAGGTCAGCGGCCCCACGGACGTCTTCACCCAGATGAAGGGCGACGAGATGGCCGATTTCCAGGCCCGGCGCAAGGAGATGCTCCCTCCCGCCGAGAGCGTCTGGCTGGCGGAGCAGGGATATCTTGGGGCCCACTTCGACCATTTCATGAACTTTTTCGAGGGGGTCAGGAACGGCACCCCGG